>JAXDKY010000420.1:0-9299 GCA_034666885.1 Chloroflexota bacterium | reverse complement strand
CGCTGCCGCCGCCCGGTTCGCGGATCGCGCCGTGGTCGCCGACCTGCCCGCCGCCCTCGGCGTAGAACGGCGTCCGGTCGAGGACGACCTCGGCCTCGCCGTGACCGGTCAGCTCGTCGAACTCCATCCCGTCGCGGATGATCGCGACCACGCGACCCTCGGCGGTCGTCGCGTCGTAGCCAAGGAACTCGGTGTCGCCGGCGCGGCCCTGGATGGCGCCATAGAGCGAGGCCAGCTCGGCGTGCTTCGCGAGCTCGGCCTTCTTGCCGGAACGGCTCCGTTCGCGCTGCTCGGCAAGCGCGTCGTGGAAGCCGGCAAGGTCGACCTCGAATCCGTATTCCGCGGCGAGCTCGACCGTCAGGTCGACCGGGAAGCCGTACGTGTCATGCAGGCGGAACGCGACGTCACCGTCGACGACCGGAGCGCCCGACGCCAGGTCCTCCGGTCGGCGGCCGATCACCCGCTCCGGGAGCGTGCCGCCCGATGCCGTGCGGATCTCCTCGTCGAGCAGCTTCGATCCGGCATCGAGCGTGCGCGCGAACTGGGCCTCCTCGCGGGTGATGGTGCTGAGGATCTGCTCGCGCTTCTCGGCGAGATGCGGGTACGCCTCGCGCATCACCTCGATCACGACCTCGGCCGTCCGGTCCATGAACGGCTCGCGCCGCCCGAGCAGCCGGCCATGGCGGACCGCTCGACGCAGGATGCGACGCAGGACATAGCCCCTCCCCTCATTGCCGGGAAGGACGTCGTCGGCGATGAGGAACGTGACGGCCCGCGAGTGATCCGCGATGACCTGGTAGCTGAACCGCTCCTGCTCGAAGTCGTCGGGGTCGTGCCCGAGCAACTCGCGCATCCTCGCGTGGATCGGCGTGAAGAGGTCCGTGTCGTAGTTGGTCGGGACCTGCTGGAGGACGCTGGCGAGGCGCTCCAGGCCGAGCCCGGTGTCCACGCCCGGGGCCGGGAGCGGCGTCAGCGAGCGATCGGGATGGAGCTCGAACTCCATGAACACCAGGTTCCAGATCTCGAGCCAGCGCGGGCATTGCTCGCTGTGGTCCGGGACGCACTCGGGGCCCTCGGACAGCTCGGCGCCACGATCGAAGTGGATCTCGCTGCAGGGTCCGCACGGACCGGTGTCGGCCATGCGCCACCAGTTCTTCTCGTCGCCCTTCGGGAAGTCGCCCCAGCGAACGAGCCGGTCCTCGGCCAGGCCGATCTCGTCGCGCCAGACCTCGTAGGCGAGGTGGTCCGTCGTGTAGGTCGTGGCCGCCAGTCGATCGGCGGGGATGCCGAGATCGAGGGTCAGGAAGTTCCACGCCCAGTGGATGGCCTCGCGCTTGAAGTAATCGCCGAAGCTCCAGTTGCCCAGCATCTCGAACAGGGTGTGGTGGCGGGGCGTTCGCCCGACCTCCTCGAAGTCGTTGTGCTTGCCGGCCACGCGCAGGACACGCTGGTAATCGACCGCCCTGGTGTAGCTCCGCCGCTCGGCGCCGCTCAGCACGTCCTTGAACTGGACCATCCCGGAGTTCGTGAACAGGAGCGTCTGGTCACCCGCCGGTACGAGGCTCGCGCTCGGGACGATGGTGTGGCCGCGCTCCGCGAAGAACTCCAGGAAGCGTTCCCGGATCTCCGCGGACGTCATGGAGGTGATCCGGGGATCCCGGGTGACGGATGGGGTCGACATCGGCCGCAATGGTACCGAACCGGACCGGGCCGGCTCGGACCGGCGACCGCCGTGGGGCTCGCCTAGCCCTGGCGACCACTCCCGCGCAACGCCCGCCAGATGCGGGAGCCCGCGATCACGGCCCCGATGATCGCGCCGATCGTCAGGCCGCGCAGGAAGTTCGCCGTGGTGCGAGGCTCAAGGTCGCTCATGCGCGTCGCTCCGCGGTGGGGCCCAGGACCGCCACGACCGACACGAGGGCGATCCCGACCCAGGCCACGATCGATGCCCCGATCGGGTGGTAGTCGCCGATCGTCAGGACCTCGAGCCCGAGCCGGCCGAAGATCGCATCACCGGCCCACGCGCCGAGGATCGCCGCCCCGATGAGGATCGGCAGGCGGCCGCCGGCGCTGCCGCGTAGCGCCACGTACAACGCCGCGTGGAAGATGCCGATGAGGACCGACAGGACCAGCGAGGGTTCCGGGCTCACGCCGGCGTGAGGAGCCGGCCGCGGTCGGCAGCAGCGCCGTCGGTGGCCGTGGGCTCGGGGCGGGGTGGCGCCACACGCTCCGGCGCCTCGATCCGGCCACCGCCGAGCACCTCGTCGCCGTCGTACAGCACCGCGGCCTGGCCAGGCGCCGCGGCCCAGACCGGCGTGTCGGTGACGATCGACCAGCGCTTGTCGCCGAGCGGTCGGACGGTGGCAGGAATAAGGCCCGCGCGGTGGCGGATCCGGACGGCGGCCCGGAACGCCGACGCCGGCACGTCCGGGGCGATGAACGATGCGCGCTCGATCGTGAATTCCTGCGTCTCGAGGTCGACGCGGCGCCCGAGCTGGATCGTGTTCGAGCGCGGATCGATGCGCGAGACGTAGCGCGGCTCGCCCAATGCGACGCCCAGTCCCTTCCGCTGGCCGACCGTGTATCCGGCCGACCCGCCGTGTTCGCCGACGGTCGTCCCATCGACATCGAGCAACGGCCCAGCTTCCGGCCGCCAGCCCGCGCGCTCGCGGAGGGCGTCACGGTAATCGCCGCCAGGCACGAAGCAGATCTCCTGGGACTCGGGCTTGTCGGCGGTGGCGAGGCTGAGCGAGCGGGCGACGGCCCGCACCTCCCGCTTGGTCAGCTCCCCCAGCGGGAAACGAGCGTGCTCGAGCTGCTCGGCCCGCAGGCCGTACAGGAAATAGGTCTGGTCCTTCTCCTCGTCCCGGGCGCGATGGAGGCGGGCTCGCCCGTCCTCACGGACGACGCGGCGCGCGTAGTGGCCGGTCGCGACGGCCTCGCAGTCGTACAGGTGGCGGGCGCGCCCGAGCAGCGCCCCGAACTTCACGTACGTGTTGCAGTCGACGCACGGGCTCGGCGTCCGGCCGTCGAGGTAGGCGTCGAGGAACGGCGCGAGGACGCCGGCGTCGAACTCGCGCTCGAGGTTCATGACGTAGAACGGGATATCGAGCTGAGCCGCCACGCGACGTGCGTCGTCGGCGGCATCGAGGGAGCAGCAGCTCTTCTTGAACTCGGAATACGTGTCGGCCACGTCGTGCAGCCGCATCCACACGCCGACGGCCTCGTGGCCCTGCTGCTGGACGAGCGCCGCCGCGACCGACGAATCGACGCCGCCCGACATCGCGACGAGGATGCGACTCACGCGGGCACGCCCTGCCCCAGCGGATCGGCGGCAACGGCGCCGCCCCCCAGCCGCATCGACGCGATGACCCGGGGCACGACTTCGCCCGCCGTTTCGATATCGGCGTCCGTGGTCGTCCGTCCGAGCGACAGGCGCAGGGCCCCGCGCGCCTCCTCCTCGGGGTAGCCCATCGCGGTCAGCACATGGCTTACCTCGGTCGAGCCGGTCGTGCACGCTGACCCGACCGAGCAGGCGATGCCCTCGAGGTCGAGTGACATCGCGACGGACACGCCGTCGGTGTCGCGCCCGATGATCGAGAGGAGACCGGGCAGGCGCTGCTTCGGATGGCCGGTGGTCTCCGTGCCCGGCGTCGTGAGGATCGCCTTGGTCAGGCGTTCGCGCTGGCGGCGCAGCCGGGCCACGGTCTCCGGGCGCTCGGTGCAGGTCAGGTCGTACGCGGCGGCCATGCCGACGGCGCCCGCGACGTTCTCGGTACCCGCCCGGCGGTGGCGCTCCTGGGTCCCGCCCTGCTGCTGGGCCAGGATGTGCGTGCCGTGTCGCACGAAGAGGGCGCCGACGCCCTTGGGGCCTTCGAACTTATGGGCGCCGAGCGACACGAGGTCGGCCCCCAGCGACGAGACATCGAGATCGACGTAAGGCGCCGCCTGCACCGCATCGACGTGGAACAGGATGCCCTTGCGCGAACCGACGATCTTCGCGATGTCGGCGATGGGCTGGAGCGTGCCCACCTCGTTGTTGGCGAGCATGATCGAGACGAGGATCGTGCGATCCGTGAGCGCTGCCTCGAGCTGGTCGGGATCGACCCGCCCGTAGCGGTCGACCGGCAGCTCGACCACCTCGAACCCGAACTTCTCGAGGTGGCGCAACGTATGGCCAACCGCGTGGTGCTCCACGGCGGAGGTCACGATGCGGTGGCCGTGGGCCTTGCCGGCCCAGGCGGCGCCCTTCAGGGCGAGGTTGTTGGCCTCCGTGCCACCGGAGGTGAACACGACCTCGCGCGGTTCCGCGCGGAGGCGCGCGGCGACCCGCTCGTGCGCCTCGTCGAGCGCCGCTCGTGCTGTTCGCCCGAACGCATGGGCCGACGAAGGGTTGCCGTACGTCTCGGTGAGGTACGGCAGCATCGCGTCGAGGACCTCGCGCCGGAGCGGGGTCGTTGCGGCGTGGTCCAGGTAGATGGCCATCGGGCGGATTGTACGTCCGGGCTCGGACGCGCCCGCCCGGGCGCGTCCGTCCCCGTTCCCTAGCTCAGGGCGCGGCGCAGGAAGGCCGCCATCTGCTCACGGGTGATGTTCGCGCGCGGGCAGTAACGTCGCGGCGCGCAGCCGCCGGTCAGGCCGGCCGCTGCCATCCGGTTGATCGAGCTCTCCCCGGTCTTGCCATTGTCGTCGTCGAAGTAGTCGGTCGTCGTCGCCGGCAAGTTGAGGGCTTTCGCGAGGAAGATGGCCATCTGCGCCCGGGTCACGCTGGCCCTCGGGCAGAAACGGTCCGGCGCGCAGCCGCCCGTGATGTTGGCTGCCCGCAGCGAATTGATCGAATTCTCGCCGCTGATTCCGCGGTCGTCGACGAAGTAGTCCGTGGCCGTCGGCGGGTAGTGGAAGGCGCGCACGAGGAACTGCGCCATCTGGACCCGGGTCACCGAGGCCTTCGGGCAGAACTTGCCGCTGCCGCAACCACCGGTGATGCCCTGGTAGAACAGCCAGTGGATGTCGTCGATGAAGGTCGAGGTCGCGATGTCGTTAAATTCCGGGGCGATGACCCGGTACAGCGCGCCGTTCAGGTCGGTCACGAACAGCTCGCCCGCCTCGTTCTCGCCGAACGAGCTGATGGCCAGGGCAGTATCGCGACGGAGCGTATCCCCGGTGCCGTCCTCGTTCATCGTCCAGAGCCGACCGCTGCAGTAGTCGCCGTAGACATAGAGGCCCTGGAGGTCTCGATGCGCGCCGCGATAGACGTAGCCACCGGTGACGGAGCAGCCCAGCGAATGGTTGTATTGGGCCACCGGCAGGACCTTGCCGGTCTTGTTGCAGGCATCACCGGACGGATAGCAGTGCGAGCCTTCCATGACCCGCCAGCCGTAGTTCGTGCCGCCGGTGCTGGCGTCCAGCTCGCGGTCGATCTCCTCGTAGCGATCCTGGCCGACATCGCCGATGAACAGGTTGTGGGTCTCGCGATCGAAGCTGATCCGCCACGGGTTGCGGAGGCCGTAGTCCCAGATCTCGCTGTAGTTGACGGACGCGACGAAGGGGTTGTCTGCCGGGACGCCGTGGCCGACACCGCCGACGCCGTGTCCGGTGCCGTCGACGTCGATCCGCAGGATCTTGCCGAGGAGGCTGGTGAGGTCCTGCCCATTCGCCAAGGGATCGCCGGCGCCGCCGCCGTCGCCCGTACCGATATAGAGGTAGCCGTCGGGACCGAACGCCAGGGAGCCGCCGTAGTGATTGGTGTACAGGCTGTGGTCGATGATGAGTACTTCCTTCAACGAAGACAGCGGCGCAGAAGTGCGTGCGGTATTCGCCGTCAGGCGCGCGACCGCGATGTCCCCGGTTTTCGCCTGCCTCCCGGCCGTGGTCTTCGCGGCGTAATAGATGTAGACATAGCCATTCGCGGCGAACTGCGGATGGAACGCCAGGCCGAGAAGGCCTCGCTCGCCGCCGAACGTGACGATCGAGCTCACATCGAGGAAGGACCCGGACTGCAGCAGGCGGTTCTTGACGACGCGGACCCGGCCGCCCTGCTGGACGACGAAGAGACGGCCCGAGCCATCGCCCGCGTTGGTGACGCCGACGGGGCTGTTCAGCCCGCCGGTCACCTTCACGACCTGGAGCTGGTTCGCCCCGAGGGCGGTCGGCTCGATGAGATCGATGGACCGGTCCGCCGGACGCGTCGTGAGCGGGTCGCGGGCGGCGACGGGCGCGGCCGCTGGCAAGATCGCGACCAGGGCCATGATCAGGCCCACGGCGGCGGGCAGGGCGGTTCGCGAGTGGCGTCGCTGGGTCATGTCTATCCTCCCGGTGGTGTGGCTGGGAACGCGCGGAACAGGAATGCTGCCATCTGGCCGCGGGTCACGGTTGCGGTCGGGCAGAATCGGTCGGTGGTGCATCCGGCGGTGATACCCCCTTCGAACAGGCTGTCGATGTCGGCTTCGTGGGTCGACCGATCGTCATCGCGAAAATGGTCGGGCTGCACCGGCGGCGGAAGCGCCAGGGCACGCACAAGGAAGCTCGCCATCTGGGCCCGGGTAACCGGCTGGCGGGGGCAGTATCGCCCCTCCGCGCAACCGCCGGTGATTCCGGCGGCGGCCATCCGGTTGACGCTGGCCTCACCAGTGAGCCCATCGTCGTCGCTGAAGAAGTCCTGGTCGGTCGCCGCGAGATGCATCGCCCGATCGATGAACATGGCCATCTGGATGCGGTTGACGGCGTTCCCGGTGCAGAACATGTCCAGGTCGCAGCCGCCCGTGATCCCCCGCTCATACGCCCAGCCGATCTGGGTCTCGAACGTCGTCCCCTGCCAGTCGTTGATGCAGCCGCGGCCGGCCGCGAGCACCTTGACCGAGGTGCCCGTCGAGGCGAAGGAGATCCGGGCCCAGCCGCAGCCATCGGTCTCGTCGGTCTCGAGGAACGACTCGTTCGGGTCGGACATGGCACGGACCGTGTAGGTCCCACCCGGCAGGCCGGTGATGTCGATCCACTGGAAGGCCAGCCGCCAACCGTACGTATCCGCCCAACCGACGGAAATGCCGGTGCGGGACGTCAACGCGTTGCGTCCACCGCACCAGGACTCCCGGTAGTGGGCGCTGCTCGGCGAGCGCGGCAGGTTCGGCGCCCAGTGGGTGGTGTCGAAGAAACAGAACCCGACCTTGCGGTCCGCCCGGGTGCCGCGGTTCGACCACAGGTGGTACGCCACCATCCGCTGCACGTGCCAGTGGTCGTGGCCGTCGCCGGCGTAGCGCAGGGTCGCATCGGTATCGACGCGGCGCTCGCCACCGGCATCGTCGTCGATCACCTGCTGGACGACCCATGGCGACGAGGTGCTGGGCCGGCGAGCGAGCACCTCCATCGGCCCGGCGCCGACGTTGATGAGGATGCTGGTGAAGCGGAGGACGCGCCGGCCGTTCAGCGTCGCGATCCGGAAGTCCGAGGGTCGGGCCGCTTTCAGGTTCGGCAGCCGGTCGGCTGCGGCCGCTGCGGTCGGCGCCGCCCAGCCGGGCGCGGTGGCCAGGAGGGCGAGGGATGCGGCGAGGAGGAGGCGTCGTGCGGTCCCCCGACCCGACGGGCGCGTCGTCACGACGCGAAGGTTACCTCAGCCGGCTGGCGTGGCGACCCGCTCCCCGGCACGCCGGAGGTCCTCGGCGCGGCCGACCTCGCGGCGCCGGTCGTGCTGCGACAGGGCTCGCTTGCGCAGCCGGATCGACTGCGGCGTCACCTCGACCAGCTCGTCGCCGGAGATGAACTCCAGGGCGGTCTCGAGGGTGATCGGGCGCGGCGGGGTGAGGCGCAGCGACTCGTCGTGCGAGTGCGTCCGGATGTTGGTGAGCTTCTTCTCCTTGGTCGGGTTGACGTCCATGTCGCCCGAGCGGCTGTTCTCCCCGACGATCATCCCCTCGTAGACCTCGACCCCGGCGCCGATGAACAGCTCCGCCCGCTGCTCGAGGTTGAACAGCCCGTACGAGTTGCTCATGCCGGCCCGGTCGCTGACCAGGACGCCGTTGGTTCGATGGGTCACCTCGCCTGCCCACGGCCCGTAGCCCTCGCCGATCTGGTGGAGCAAGGCCGTTCCGCGCGTGTCCGTCAGGAGCTGTCCGCGGTAGCCGATCAGTCCGCGCACGGGCAGCACGTACTCGAGCCGGACCCGGCCGTCGGCGTCGGTGCTCATCTGGTCGAGCCGCCCCTTGCGGCCGGCCATGGCGCCCTGGATCTCGCCGATGTAGTCGGGCGGGATGTCGATCGTGACCCGCTCATATGGCTCCCACGGCTCGCCATCGACCGTCCGGAGCAGGACCTCGGGGCGCGAGGCCGTGAGCTCGAAACCCTCGCGGCGCATTTGCTCGATGAGGACGGCCAGCTGCAGCTCGCCGCGGCCGCGAACCTCGAACGCCTCGGCGGTCTCGGCCGGGCGGACCTCGATCGAGACGTTGCCGAGGACCTCCTTCTCGAGACGGGCCTTGATCTGGCGGCTCGTGACGTACTTGCCCTCGCGCCCGGCGAGGGGCGAGGTGTTGACCCCGAAGGTCATCCGGAGCGTCGGCGCGTCCACGTCGAGCCGCGGCAGCGGCCGGGGGTCGGTCGGATCGGTCAGCGTGTCGCCGATCGTGACCTCGGGCAGGCCGGCGACGCTGACGATGTCGCCGGGGCCGGCCTCCGTGATGTCGACGCGATCGATGCCGTGGGCCGTTTGGAGGCTCGTCACGACGCCGTTGAGCGTGACCGTCCGCCCGGGCTCGACGGTGCCCGCGGTGTCGTCGGCCTCTTCGCGGACCACGGTGATCCGCTGCCCGACGCGGATCCGTCCGTTCCAGATGCGCCCGACGGCCATCCGACCGACGTAGTCGTTGGCGCTGAGGTTCGTGACGAGGAGCTGCAGCGGGTGGTCGGGCGTGTAGGTCGGCGGTGGGGTGATGTCGATGAGCGTGTCGAAGAGCGGACGCAGGTCCTCGCCCGGTTCATCGAGCGATGTCGTCGCGGTGCCGGCCTTGGCGTTCGTGTAGAGGACCGGGAAGTCGATCTGGTCCTCGTCGGCGCCGAGGTCCATGAACAGCTCGTAGACGTCGTCGAGCACTTCGGCCGGCCGAGCGTCCGAGCGATCGATCTTGTTGAGCGCCACGATCACCGGCAGGTGGCGGGCCATCGCCTTCTGGAGGACGTAGCGGGTCTGCGGCAAGGGCCCCTCGGCGGCGTCGACGAGCAGGAGCACCGAATCGACCATGAGCAGCGAGCGCTCGACCTCGCCGCCGAAGTCCGCGTGCCCCGGCGTGTCGACGATGTTGAGGCGGATG
>JAXDKY010000419.1:0-4155 GCA_034666885.1 Chloroflexota bacterium | reverse complement strand
AACATCCATCGGTGGGCCGCCCACCTGATGGTCTTCTTCGTGTTCCTGCACATGATGCGGGTCTTCTACCACGGGGCCTACAAGCCACCGCGTGAGTTCAACTGGGTCGTTGGCGTGGTGCTGCTGTTCCTGACCATCATGCTGAGCTTTTCCGGCTACCTCCTCCCGTGGGACCAGATCGCGTTCTGGGCGATAACGATCGGCACGAACTTCGGCTCGTACTTCCCGATCGTCGCGACCCCCGTCAACCGCATCCTGCTTGGCGGGGTGGAGGTAGGGCAGAACACGCTGCTCCGCTTCTACGTGCTGCACATCATGTTGTTGCCGCTCCTCGCGGCCATATTCCTAGCCGTGCATTTCTGGCGGATCCGCAAAGATGGGGGCATCTCCGGCCCGCTCTGACGTGACTCCGGCGGTCGTGCCGCCGGCCAGCCGAGGCCTGCGAGGAAATTGCAAGCGGTGGTCGGTGCGTTGACGCGGTACGGGTGAGGCGTCGCGACCTTCGGGCCTGTTGGAATAGGGGCACCCCCAATCCAACGTTTCCGGAGGGCCGTCATGAACGCCATCACCATGCTCCTCGACGACCACGCCAGGATGCGAAAGCTGCTCACCGAGCTCGAGTCGACGACGGAGCGGGGCCTCAAGATCCGGGCCGAGCTCTTCTCGACCATCAAAGGTGAACTCACGATCCACGAGGTCATCGAGGAGGAGATCTTCTACCCCGAGCTCAAGGCCCACCCGAAGGCGAAGGACATCGTGCTCGAGGGCTACCAGGAGCACCACGTCGTCGACCTCGTCATGAAGGAGCTCGAGGAAACCCCGGTCGATGACGAGCGCTGGGGCGCCAAGGCGAAGGTCATGGTCGAGAACGTCCGACACCACATGGAAGAGGAGGAGGGCGAGATGTTCAAGCAGGCTCGCTCCGTCTTCGACCGCTCGGAGCTCGAGGACCTCGGCGAGCGCATGGAGGCGCGTCGCGTGTCCGCCAAGGAGGAGCTGGGCGTCCCAGCCTGATGTCTTCGGGGACCGGGCGGGTCAGCGGATCGTGATTTCGCGCGCGGGCACGATGGCCGCCCGGTCGGGACCGCTGCGCGACTCGACGATCGTCGGTTCCCAGAGGTAGCGGCCGACGGTGATGACCCGCGCGACGTAGCGCAGCCGTACGACGGGGGTCCCGCGACTCGCTTCGGCGCAGAACACGACGCGCTGGCCGGTCTGCTCCTCGGGATAGCTCACGCCGGGGACGGCCTCGCCGGTCTCGGGGTCGATCGCCTCTCGGAGCACGGTCACCGGCACCAGCCCGGATGGGACGAGCTCGGTCACGCGATGGCAGCCCGCGGCTGCCTTGTCCCCGAAGGTCACCTTCAGGTCGACGACGACCAGCTTGCTCGCGTCGACCGTGCCCGACGGGCTCACCGTTCGCTCGATCTTGACATCCGGTTCCTTCTCGAGGGTTGTCGCCTTGACGGCCTCGCGCCAACTCGACGTGACGCCGATCTGGCCGTCGATCGGCTCGACGGAGAACGTCGCGAGTTGTGCCTTCGTGAGCGTGATCCGGAAGCTCTCGCCGGCCTCCAGCTTCACGACCGTCCGGGTGCCACCGACGGTGTAGGCGAAGCTCCCGGGCTTGGGCGCAAGATGTTCGAGCACCCGCTCGACGTACCCGGCGTCGTGCAACGCATAGGTCGCGTCGGCATCGGGATTGGCGTCGACGTAGGCCCGATACCGGGCCGCCGCCGGGTCGCCGGTCGCTGCCATGAGCAGCGCCAGCAGGGCGGTGCCCTCAGTGATGTCGGCGTTGTCCTTGCCGACCCGTAGCCGTGCCTGGTCGCCGACGGCCTCGCCGTAGGCACCGACCAGCGCGACGGTGATCGAACGCGCGGTCACGGCATCCCCGAGTGCCGCGGCGCCAAGGCCGAGTGCCAGTCGCTCGCGGATCGTCAGTTCTGGGTCGGCCGCTGCGGCGCGGACGCGGGGGAGGACCGGGGACCCCAGCCCGGCCAGGCCGGCCAAAGCCTGGTTGCGTCGCTCGCGCGTTTCCTTCGCGTCGTCGGCGACCGCCTGGAAATACCCGCGAAGGGAAGCGACGTTGAAACGGTCGGGGGCCACGAGGGCGGCCACCATCGAAACCTCGAGGTCACTACTGGCGTACGGCACGACCGCGAGCCCGCCATCTTCGCGCTGGTAGGCCGCCCCATCGAAGATGACCGCCGACGGATCGACATCGCCGCCGCCGAAGCGCTTGGCGATGAGCTGGGCCGCGATGTCCGCCGCGAGGCCCCGTTCCAGGCGAGCGCTACCCGAGGAGGCCAGATCGAGCAGCAAGGGCAGCTCGCGGCCGGCGCTCGCGTCGGACAGGACGATCTGGGTGAGCCCTGGGCCGCCCTGGACTCCCGACTTGCCCGATAGCGGTTCGTAGCTCGTGCGCGTTCGTGTCAGGCGTGAGACGACGACCTGGAAGGACCGCGTGACCCGGTATTGCCGTGCGCCGCTGCCGGTCCCGGTCCGTGCCGTGATCGTGATCGAATGACGGCCGAGCTTCAACGGCGGGAGCGGGACCGTGACCGCCTTGAAGGCCGTGGCACTGAGACCGGTCTTGTGCAGGCCGAGGCTGTCACTGTCGACCGCGAAGGTGACCTTGGCAGCGGGGTCCAGCGACGTCCCGAAGCCCCGGATCTGGATCGCCGGCCGATCGGCCAACAGGTACTCGGGAGCGATCGACGCATCGACGAAGAACGGCAACCCGACCGGTACCTGGGTCGTTCCGCCGCCGGCCTCGAGCCCCGCCCCGACGGCCGATCCGCTGACGCGCCACGACGTCAGGTCGGCGGAGAGACGGAAGGTCACGGTGGCCCGGCCATCGGCCCCGGTATCCACCGCCTTGAAGAGCACGGCATCGCGGAACGCGTCATCTCCGCCGCCACCGCCCGTGTCCCCGCCACCCGGCCGCTGTTGGGGCGCTCGGTGGGAAGCGTATGTGGCCCGGATCCCGCCATCGACGAAGGCGTACAACTCCGACAGCGGATCGTCGCTCGAAGCCGCGTCGATCGTGAACAGCTTCTCGTCGACCGCCCGAAGCACCACGGTCGCGGGCAACGCCCGGCCGTGCGGATCGCGCGTTCGCACACGCAACGTGACCTCGTCGCCCGGGGCGTAGCGGGCCTTGTCGGGCTGCAGGTCGAGCGTGACGGCGCGGTCCGACGAGCGGAACGACGCCGTGTAGCGCGGGCCGACGACATACCCGGATCCCGTGAACCGCACCGCGCCGATCACGACATTCGGCGGCCCCCAGGTCGGAAACGCGATCACGAACCGCGACGACGGCCCGACGACGGCCGACCGAAGGCCGCGCTGGGCCATATAGAAGAGGTGTGGGTCGCCATCGGACTTCGCCGCCCTGCTCGGCTCGCGCATCGTCAGATCGACCTTGTCGCCGACGCCGAATGCCGGGTCGTTCCCGTCGGGGGACGGCTTCGTCGGTGACAGCGTTGGCGAGGTCTGCTGATCGGCGAACAGAGCGGGGTCGCTGGCCGAGGCCGTCCGCCGGGCGACGTGCCCGTCCGGGTCGGTGATGGCCACCTTGACCGTGTAATCGTGATGCTGACCCGAGTCGAGGACCGACGCAGCGAAGTGGCCGCGGGCGTCGGTCTTGACCTTCACGGTCCGGGCCACGCGTTCCCGGTAGTCGTACTCGTACACCGGGACGACGCGCTTCTCCACGAAGTCGTATGTGGTGCCGGTCTGCGTTCGAACCGGGATCGTCTCGGTGAAGGTGATCGTCACGGTCCGGCCCTTGACCGGTCCACCGCGCGGATCCACCTCCCAGATCGGGGCACCGCCGGCGATCTCCGTCTCGAGGCGATCCCGATCGACGACGCTCGCCGTCCCGGAGACGCGCACCCGCCCGGTCCGCACCTCGGCGGCGGCATCGACCATCCACATGCTGGGGAAGACGAGGATGTCGCGGCTTGCGCCGGCGATCTCGCCCTCTTCGGCACGAGCCGGCACGACAGACACCGACTGCACTTCGGATTCCTCGTGCTCGTAGTCCGGCGAGAGGAACGCGGTCGTTCGAACGGCGGCGGTACCCGTCGCGTCGGTCGATGCGGTCGTGTCTGCCAAGCCGCTCACCCGCAGCGGCACGCCGGGGACCGG
>JAXDKY010000418.1:0-3574 GCA_034666885.1 Chloroflexota bacterium | reverse complement strand
GCCTTCGAGGGCGCCCAGATCAGCGCCGGCCAGCGGGCGGCCCCAGGCGCCATCGAGCGCGTCCGGATCGATCGCGAGACCCTCGAGCCGCGGTTCCGCGTGATCGGTGTCGATGCCTGGTCCGATGAGCCCGGCTTCGCGGACGCCGTAGCGGCGGCCGGCACGGGCGTGACCGGCATCTGCGGCTCCGGGATCATCGAGGTCGTCGCCGAGCTCTACCTCGCATCGGTCATCACGGCCGACGGGGTCATCGATGGCGCCTTCGCGGCGCGCACGCCGCGCATCGTCGCGGACGGCCGGACGTTCAGCTACGTCCTGCACGAGCCCGTCGACGACGGCCCGCGCATCCTCATCACCCAGAACGACGTCCGCGCCATCCAGCTGGCCAAGGCCGCGCTCTACGCCGGCGTGCGGCTGCTCATGGACCACCTCAAGATCGAGACCGTGGACGAGGTGCGCCTCGCCGGCGCGTTCGGCAGCCAGATCGACCCGCTCCACGCGATGGTGCTGGGCCTCGTGCCGGACTGCGACCTTGCCCACGTTCGGGCCGCCGGCAACGCCGCCGGGACCGGGGCGTTGATCGCGCTGCTGTCCGGCGCGGCGCGGCGCGAGATCGAGACCGTCGTCCGCCGCGTCGAGAAGATCGAGACAGCCGTCGAGCCGCGCTTCCAGGAGCACTTCGTCGAGGCCATGGCCATCCCGCATCGGACGGCCGCCAACCCCAATCTCGAGCGGGTGGTCACGCTGCCACCCCGGCCGGTGACCGCCGACCGCGGCGGCGACGCCCGAGCCGAACGCCGCCGACGCCGGACCGCCGCAGCCGATGATGCGGCCACGGCCGCCACGGCCGCCACGGCAGCCGCGGGCACTGCCACGACCGCTCCTGCCACGACCGCATCCGGAGACGACCGATGAGCGAGAACATGGGCAATCGCCGCACCGGCGGTCGCGAGGGCCGGCGCGCCGTCCGACTCAGCCACCAGGTCGAGCGCCTGCCGTACCTGACGCGGACCCTGGCCCCGTTCGAGGTCCTCGGCGAGGAGGGCCTCTCGATCATCGAGCACAACGCCGACACGATCCTGGAAGAGGTCGGCATCGAATTCCGCGGCGACGAAGACGCGCTCCGGCTCCTCCGCGACGCCGGCGCCGACGTCCAGGGAGAGCGCGTGCGGTTCCCGCGCGGCATGTGCCGCCAGATCGTCCAGGCGACGGCTCCCCGGCAGTTCACCCAGTACGCGCGCAACGAAGCCAACAACGTCGAGATCGGCGGGGTGCACACGGTCTTCGCGCCCAACTACGGCTCGCCGTTCGTGCGCGACCTGGACAACGGACGGCGCTACGGCACGATCGAGGACTTCCGCAATTTCGTGAAGCTCGCCTACATGAGCCCGCACCTCCACCACAGCGGTGGGACGGTCTGCGAGCCCGTCGACGTGCCCGTAAACAAGCGCCACCTGGACATGGTCTATTCGCACATCCGGTACAGCGACAAGCCGTTCATGGGCTCGGTGACGGCGCCCGAGCGCGCACGCGACACCGTCGAGATGGCGCGAATCACGTTCGGGGCCGACTACCTCGAGGACCACTGCGTGATCCTGTCGCTGATCAACGCCAACTCGCCCCTGGTCTGGGACTCGACGATGCTCGGCGCGGCTCGCGCCTACGCGGAGGCGAACCAGGCCACGATGCTCACGCCGTTCATCCTCGCGGGCGCGATGGCCCCGGTCACCGCGGCCGGGGTGGCCGCCCAGACCCTCGCCGAATCGCTGGCCGGCATGACGTTCGTGCAGCTGGTCCGGCCGGGGGCGCCGGTCGTCCTGGGGAGCTTCGCGAGCTCGATGTCGATGCAGTCGGGGGCGCCGACGTTCGGCACGCCGGAGCCGGCGCTCGTGCTGTACGTGATGGCCGCGCTGGCCCGCCGGCTGGGGGTCCCGTTCCGCTCCGGCGGCTCGCTGTGCGCCTCGAAGATCGCCGATGCGCAAGCAGCCTACGAGAGCGCTGCGACGCTCCAGCCCACCGTGCTCGGCGGCGTCAACTTCGTGCTGCACGCGGCCGGCTGGCTCGAGGGCGGCCTCGCCGTCGGCTACGAGAAATTCATCATGGACGCCGACCAGCTCGGGATGATGGCCGTGTTCGTGAAAGGGGTCGACCTGTCCGAGAACGGCCAGGCGCTCGACGCCATTCGGTCCAACGGCCCCGGGCAGCACTTCCTGGGCACGGCGCACACGCTGGCCAACTTCGAGAACGCGTTCTACCGCAGCGAGATCGCCGACAACAACAGCTTCGAGCAGTGGACCGAGGACGGCGCGCTCGACGCGCCGCAGCGCGCCAACGCCATCTGGAAGCGGATGTTGGCCGAGTACGAGGCCCCGCCGATCGACCCCGGCGTCGACGAAGCGCTCATGGAATTCATGATCCGACGCAAGGCATCGATGCCGGACTCGGAGGTCTAGAGGCCGTGCTCTTTCGTCGCCGGTCCTCGCTGACCCTCGCGCAGTCCGCGGCCCTCGCCGGGGTGCTGGGCGGCCCGACGTTCGAGCTCGTACCCCTGAAGAACGCGCTCGAGCAGGCCGCATTCCTGCCGGCCGGCGCGACCGTGTCGGTGACCGCCTCGCCGGCCAAGGGCATCGAGGCGACCGTCGCGTTATGCGAGGAGCTCCAGGCGCTCGGCTTTCGGGCGGTGCCGCACCTCTCGGCCCGCATGATCCGCGACCGCGCCCACCTCGCCGAGCTCATCGCCTGGATGGAGGGCGCCGGCGTCGATCGCGCGTTCGTGGTCGGTGGCGACGCCAAGGAGCCGGGCGATTTCCCGGACGGGCTGGCGCTGCTGCGCGAGATGGCCGAGATCGGGCACCCGCTGTCCGAGATCGGGATCCCGTGCTACCCGCAGGGGCATTCGTTCATCGCCGACGCGCCGCTGCTGGAGGCGCTCCGCGCCAAAGCTGCTTTTGCCAGCTACATGACGACCCAGTTGTGCTTCGACCCGGTCGCGATCCGGACGTGGCTCGCCGACCGTCGCGCCGAGGGGATCACGCTGCCGGTCCACGTCGGGCTGCCGGGCGTGGCGGAGCCGCAGCGGCTCCTCGCGATCAGCGCGCGGATCGGGGTGGCGGACACGCATCGGTTCCTCGTGAAGAACACGCAGTTCATCGCCCGGCTGATCCGGTCCGGCGGGTTCTATCGACCAGACGGGCTGCTCGATGGCCTGGCACCGGTCATCGCCGACCCCGCGAGCGGCATCGTCGACCTGCACCTGTACACGTTCAACGCGGTCGATGTCACCGAGCGCTGGCGCCAGGAGTTCCTCGGCAAGCTCGCAGCGCGAGCCGCGTGACAGATTTGTCGGAACCCGTCGAGCCCGCGGACGCGGGCGGACCCGAGGCACGGCCCGGCGGCGTCGAGGGCGATCGAGCCGCGCTCGTCGAGCGATTCGCGTCGTTCCCGGACCGCCTCGCCGAAGCTGCCCGAGCCGCCGCCGGCCGACCGGTGCCCGCCGGGGAATGGACACCGACCGAGGTCGTGCGGCACCTGATGGCGGTCGAGGGCGAGGTCTGGCTTTCCCGCCTCGCCACGC
>JAXDKY010000417.1:0-4261 GCA_034666885.1 Chloroflexota bacterium | reverse complement strand
ATCCACGACTTCGATATCCTTCGCTGGCTGAGCGGACAGGAGGTCGAGGAGGTCTATGCCGACGGCGGCGTCCTTGGATTCCCGGTCTTCGCGAAATACGGCGACGTCGACACAGCCGTCGCGACGTTGCGCCTGTCCGGCGGCACGCTGACGGCGATGACCGTCGCCCGCCACGACGCGCTGGGCTACGACATCCGGGCCGAGCTGTTCGGATCGGCCGACTCGGTCAGCGTTGGCCTGGGGCCGCACACTCCCATGCGCTCGGTCGAGCCGGGCGTCGCCCCGCCGGCCGGTCCGGCGTGGAAAGACTTCCTTGTCCGATTCGAAGCAGCCTATGCTGCCGAATTCAACGCCTTCGTCGCGCTCGCGCGCGGCGAAGTCCCCAGCCCATGCACGGCCCAGGACGGCGTCGCCGCGTTGCGCGTCGCGGAGGCCGCCGATCGCTCGCTCCACGAACATCGCCCCGTGCGACTCGAGGAGATCCCCGGCTGAGGGGCCGGGTGGAAGGAGGTGTCCATGGCGGCCGACGTCGGCCGCGCCCTATCGGCAACTGGATCCGACCTGCCCGTCGGGCGGGACACGAAAGTCCGCGGCGACAGCCACGGCACATGGAGGAGAACGAACGGCATGAATCTTCGAACCAGGACCCTCGCGGTACTCGCGGTGGCCGCCATCCTCGTCGTCGGCGCCTGTCAGGCGGCGACCCCGAGCGGTGGTGCAGCCGGCGGCGGTGGCCTCGACGGTGCGCTCGTCAAGCGCAGCGATATCAAGATCGAGATCGTCACCCACGGCCAGGCACAGGACGGCTTCTGGGGCGTCGTCCGCAACGGCGTCAAGGCCGGTGGCGCGGACATGGGCGTGGCCGTCAACTACAGCGCTCCTGACAAGGAAAGCGACATGCCCGGCATGTCCGCGCTGATCGACGCCGCCGTGGCCAAGAAGCCGACCGGCCTCGTCGTGTCCATCCCGAACGCCGAGGCACTCAGCCCGTCGATCTCGAAGGCCATCGCGGCCGGGATCCCGGTCGTCTCGATGAACTCCGGTTCCGATGTCTTCAAGGAACTCGGCGTCCTGGCCCACGTCGGGCAGACCGAGTACGAGGCGGGCCTCGGCGCCGGTCAGCGGTTCAAGGATCTCGGCGTCAAGAACGCGGTCTGCTTCAACCAGGAGGTGGGCAACCAGGCCCTGACCCTCCGCTGCAACGGGTTCTTCTTCGGCCTGACCGGCAAGGAGGATGGTGAGGTCCTGACGGGCAACATCTCCGACCCCGCCGGTATGCAGGCGACCATCGAGGCCAAGCTGGCGTCGGACGCGACCGTCGACGGCATCCTGACCCTCGGTCCGTCCGTGGCCGGCCCGGCGCTCGCCGCCGTCACCGCCTCGGGCAAGCCGATCCATCTCGCGACCTTCGACCTCAGCGCCGACGTGCTGACGGCGATCAAGGACGGGAAGATGGACTTCGCCATCGACCAGCAGCAGTTCCTGCAGGGCTACCTGCCGATCGTGATCCTCACGAACTACGCAGAGACCCGCAACCTCCCGACGGGCGACGGCACCGGCCTGATCATGACCGGCCCGGGCTTCGTCACCAAGGACAACGCCGCGGATGTCATCGCCCTTGCGGCGAAGGGCCTCCGCTGACGTAGCGCTTCGAACGCCGGCGAGATCCGGCGTACTGGGAGGGGCCGACACTGCGTCGGTCCCTCCCGACACGCTTCGGAGGGAATGATGGCGACCACGACGCCCGCGACGGCGCCGACCCCCGGAACCGACCGACTTCGACGGCTCTCGCTCACCCAGCGGATCCTGGCTCGACCCGCAGCCGGGGCGCTGATCATCGTGGTCTTCGTGTGGGTGGTCTTCGCGGCCATCAGCCTGGCCAAGGGCAACCTGGCCTTTATCGCCCCCTCCGGGACGCTCAACTACCTCGACGTCGCGGCCCAGGTCGGCATCGTCGGCACGGCGGTCGCGCTGCTGATGATCGCGGGCGAGTTCGACCTCTCCATCGGCTCGCTGGTCGGCTTTGCCGGCATCGTCATCGGCATCGGCGTGACGATCTGGGGGCTGCCGGTCTGGCTGTCCATCCTGATGGCGATGGCCGCGACCACGGTCCTCGGCGTGCTCAACGGCATCATCGTCGTCCGGACGGGCCTGCCGTCGTTCATCGTGACCCTGGCGACCCTGTTCATCATCCGCGGCTTCTCGTCCGTGCTGACCTCGGTCGTCACCAACATCACCTACATCCCGATCGACCGCACGGCGATCGCGAACGACCCGATCGCCGGGCTCTTCAACTGGAGCACTAAGGTCGCCGATGGCGCCTTCCTCAAGGTCTCGATCCTGTGGTGGCTGCTTATCGCGGTCATCGGCATCTACATCCTTGGCCGCACGCGGTTCGGTAACTGGATCGCCGGTGTCGGCGGCTCGGCGACCGCGGCGCGCAACCTCGGCGTCCCGGTGGCCCGGGTCAAGATCTCGCTCTTCGCGCTGACGGCGTTCTCCGCGTCGGTCCTGGCCACCATCCAGAGCATGACCTTCTTCTCGGCGGACATCCTGCGCGGTACCGGCATCGAGCTCGACGCCATCACCACCGCGGTCATCGGCGGCTCGCTGCTGACCGGCGGCTACGGATCCGTGGCGGGAACGGCCCTCGGCGCCCTCTCGCTCGGCATGGCGCGGCAGGGCATCGTCTTCGCCGACATCAACGCTGACTGGTACAAGATCGCGATCGGCACCCTGCTGCTGGTGGCCGTCGTCCTCAACAACTGGATCCGGCGCCGGTTCGCCGGGCTGTAGGAGGAACGGACCGATGGAAGCAACCATTCCGGCGCCCGTCCCCGAACCGGCCGGGACCGCCGCCACCGCCGAACGCCCGCCCCTGCTCGAGGCTCGCGACGTTTCGAAGTACTTCGGGGCCGTCGTGGCAATCG
Source organism: Chloroflexota bacterium (assembly GCA_034666885.1). GTDB lineage: Bacteria > Chloroflexota > Limnocylindria > Limnocylindrales > CSP1-4 > SPCO01. The sequence goes on along the minus strand of JAXDKY010000417.1, from coordinate 1,331 downwards.
AGGGCGTGTCGCTCACGGTCCGGGCCGGGCAGATCACCTGCCTGCTCGGCGACAACGGCGCCGGCAAGTCCACCCTGATCAAGACGCTGTCGGGGGTCCATGTGCCCGACAAGGGCACGCTCGCGGTCGATGGCGAGCCGGTCGTCTTCGGATCGCCGCGCGATGCGCTCGATGCGGGGGTCGCGACCGTCTACCAGGACCTGGCGATCATGCCGCTCATGAGCGTGACGCGAAACTTCTTCCTCGGCAACGAGCCGACGGTCGGCATCGGGCCGCTCAAGCGCTTCGACATGCCCAAGGCGGCCGGCATCGCCTACGAGGAGATGAAGCGCATCGGCATCGACCTGCGTGACACGGACCAGGCAGTCGGCACGCTGTCGGGCGGTGAACGCCAGACGCTGGCCATCGCCCGCGCCGAGTACTTCGGCGCCCGCGTCCTGATCCTCGACGAACCGACCTCCGCGCTCGGCGTCAAGCAGTCGGCATTCGTGCTGCGGCACATCATCGCGGCGCGCAACCGCGGGCTCGGCGTGATCTTCATCACGCACAACGTCGCGCATGCCCTGCCGATCGGCGACACCTTCACGATCCTGTCGCGCGGCCGGATCAGCGGCACCTTCGTCCGGGGCGAGATCGACGCCGAGCGGCTCCATAGCGAGATGGGCGGCGGCGACGAGCTCAGTGAGCTCTCGCGAGAGCTGGCGGCCCTGGCGGCGACCGAGCGACGTCCCCCGGTCACCAACTGAACCGGGGGCGCACGAACCCCTCGATGTGAGCGCGACCATCGGGGATGTCGCGCGGCGGGCGGGGGTCTCGACGGCGACGGTCAGCCGCGTGCTGGCGGGCGTCGGCCGCGCTCGGCCGGAGACGCGCGCCAAGGTCCGCGAAGCGGCGCGCGAGCTCGGCTACCGGCCGTCCGGCGTGGCGCGCTCACTCAAGCTGCGGACCACCCAGACGCTCGGGCTGATCATCACCGACATCGAGAACCCGTTCTTCCCACAGCTCGTGCGGGCCGTAGAGGACGTCGCCCGCGAGCACGGCTTCGCGCTGCTGCTGTGCAACGCCACCGACGACCCGGACCGCGAGGCGTCGTATCTCGACCTGCTGGTGGACCGGCGGGTCGATGGGGTCGTGATCGCCGTCAGCGGCCTCGGCGCGCGACAGCGCAAGTGGCTGGCGGAAGCGCCGCTGCCGGTCGTGCTGGTCAACAGCGTCGCGCCGGGGCTGCCGCACCCGGCGATCGCCTCGGATAATCTCGATGGTGGCCGCCAGGCGGCCGCGCACCTGCTTGATCTCGGGCACCGGCGGCTGGCTGTCCTCACGGCGGGCCC
>JAXDKY010000416.1:0-4429 GCA_034666885.1 Chloroflexota bacterium | reverse complement strand
CGCCGGCCGAGCGCCCGGAGTCGGGCGGCCAGCTCCTCGTACGCGAAAGGCTTCGTGAGGTAGTCGTCGGCCCCGGCGTCGAGCCCGGCGATCCGATCGACCAGGCCGTCGCGCGCGGTCAGCATGATGATCGGCGTGCGTGAGCCGGCGGCGCGGATCCGCCGGGCGACCTCGAGGCCATCGAGGTCCGGCAGCCCGACGTCGAGCACGATCGCATCGAGGCTGGTCCCGGTATCGGCGGCGTCGAGGCCGTCCCGCCCCGTACACGCGAGCTCGACCACGTGCCGATCCTCGGCGAAGAGGCGGACGAGCAGTCGCCCGAGGCGTGGGTCATCCTCGACGACGAGCAGGTGCATCGCCAAGGACTAGCAGCGGTTTCTGAAGGAACCGTGAAAGGCGTGGTGCGCGCACCGACGCCAGCGGTGCCGCGGGCCTCAGCCCAGGGACGTGAGCGGCAGCTGACCGGAGGTGAATCGATCGAGCATGGACGGATAGAGGTCTTCCTGCGGGACCAGGGAATCCAGGTCGATCGTCTCGGCCGTTGGTTCCTTGGCCGGCCGTCCGAGCAGGTAACCCTGGCCGGCCGTGATCCCGAGGCCACGCACGACGCTCAGTTGCTCGGACGTCTCGATGCCTTCGGCGACCACGGAGGCGCCCCACTGCGCCGCGAGCCCCTGCAACGCTCGGAGGATCGCGTGCGACGGGTCGTGCGACGAACCGCTCTGGACGAGCGACAGGTCGATCTTCACGACGTCGAACTGGATCTCGCTGAGCAGCCGCAGGCCGGCGTTACCGGCGCCCACGTCATCCGCGGCGAGGCGCAGCCCGGCCGACCGCAGCTTCTTGACGTTGCCGCGAAGCTGGTCGAGGTCCTCGACGGTCTCCCGCTCCGTGAGCTCGAGCACGATCCGGTCGAGCGCGATCCCGTGCCGGCGGAAGATGCCCTTCACGTCGCTCGATCGGAACTCGGACGACTCGAGGGTCCGCGGTGACAGGTTGACACTCAGGTAGGCGTCCTCGGGCAGCAGCGCCGCGCCGGCCGCGACCACCTCGAGGCAGAGCAGGTCGAGCTCGACGGTCTGGTTCGCGGCTTCCGCGGCCGCGAAGAGCGACCCCGCATTCGGGAACGGGGCGCCATCGACCGGACGGACGAGGCCCTCGAAGCCCATCGGCTGGCCCGTTTCCATCGAGAAGATCGGCTGGAAGACCGGGCGGACGGCGCGGCTCGCCAGGATGCTCGCGATGTCGGCTGCCAGCTGGGCGATGGGCCGCTCGGCCGCCGAATCGACGTGATGGCTCGGGTCGAAGGCGACAACCGCCGTCCGACCGTGTCGCTTGCACCAATACAGGGCGGCGTCGGCATGTCGGTAGAGCTCGGCGGTCTCGGTGGTCGGCTTCGGAAAGGCGCTCACACCGATCGACATGGAGAACGGCTCGATCGGGTCGCTCGGGTCGCCGCCGCTGAGCGCCGCCGTGAGGATCCGCCGGCCGACCGCCATCCCGATCTCGATGTCGGAGTGCGGCAGGATCACGGCGAACTCGTCACCGCCGACACGGAACGCGCGGTCGCCACGGCGCATGATCGAGGCCGCGATCTGGCCGACAGCCGCGAGCAGTCGATCGCCGGCATCGTGGCCGGTCCCGTCATTGACCGCCTTCAGCCCATCGACGTCGAACAGCAGCAGGGCGAGCGAGGATCCCGCGCGCTGGGCGTCATCGAGCTGGCGCGCGAGCTCGTCCTGGAACGCGCGATGGTTGCCGAGGCCGGTCAGGCCATCGAGGAGAGCGACCCGGCGGGCCTGCCCGTAGAGCTCGTGCATCTCGGCGCGTTCGAGATCGAGCGACGCTGCCTCGCGCAAGACGCCGCGCGCGACCACCGCCATGAATGCCGGCACCGCCACGCCACCCACGGCCAGGATGACCAGGGCGACCGTCCGCCGGGTCGGATCCGCGTCCCAGAAGCCCTCGAGTGTCGCGGCCGCCATGAGCATGCCGAACGGGACGACGGTGCCGAATAGCAGCCATCGTCGGATTCGGTTCAGTCGGCCCGTCGTCGATCTGGTCGACGACGCGGTCGGCGGCATGGACACCGGTTCTCCCTTGGTTCGGCTCGATGGCTCCGTTTTTACCCCTATCGACCTACGCGGTAGATAGCCCGAACGTACCGGTGGTCATGGCAAATGAGGTCAAGGACGCTCAGGGCGGGTCGGTCGTACGTTCGCACCACAAACGACCTGCAAATGTCCGAGGCTCCGAACCGGTGAACCGTCACGTCCCCAGCGATCGAATCGGCGTCCGGGGCGGCGGTCCGGCCCTCGCCCTGGCGATCGTCGTTGCCCTGCTGAGCATCGGGCTGAGTGCGTCACCGGCCGATGCGGCCAGTTGCGCGGGCAATGCCAAGCGCCAGACGACGTTGACCGCTGGAGCGGCATCGCCGGGGTCCGGCACGACCAGCACGACGTTCACGTTCTCGGTCCGCTATAGCGACTCGGCCGGGTGCCAGCCCTCGGCCGTCGTCCTGGTCCTCCCGGGCGTCGGGAACACGACGATGACGGCGACCGGGAGCGACTTCACGGGCGGCGTCGTGTTCCGGGCCAGTCGCCGACTGCCCGCCGGGCGTTGGGCCTATCGCTTCCAGGCCACGTCGGGGAGCGGCAAGGGGCTGAAGGTCGTGACCCTGAACAACGTCAGCCCGGGGTCGGTCACGGTCACGGCGCCGAAACCGAAGCCCACGCCCAAGCCGACGCCGCGACCGACGCCGAAACCGACGCCGCGGCCCACGGCCAAGCCGACGCCCCGGCCGACGCCGAAGCCGGCTCCGCGGCCGACTCCGCGGCCGACGCCGAAGCCGACTCCCAAGCCGACACCCAAGCCGACCCCGGTGTCGCAGCCCAGCCCGACGCCGGTTCCGTCGCCGCCGGGCGGTGCCCACACGCCGAACCCGCCGTCGGGTCGTCCGGGCGGAGGCTTGACGCCGCCCGGCTACGGCCACCCGGGCGGCGGGGGCTCGATCCGCAACGGCCCGACGCCGGGCAGCGGCGGCGGCGACCCGTTCACCGCATTCCTCTCGGCCATCGACGGGCCGGATGGGCGCCTGCCGATCCTCGCGTGGGCGACCGCGACGATGTTCGGTGTCCTGGTGTTCGGTTGGGTCCTGCGGCGGCCGCTGCGCGAGGCCGAGTCGCCGCTTGCCGCCGCACTGGCGATGGTTGCTGCCGCTCCGACCGGGCGACGACCGCAGGCCGGCCCGGGCGGTGCGCTGCCCTCGAGCATGTTCGTCCTGCCGATCCCGACCGAGCCTGCCGCCGACCGAGCGCCGATTGAGCCATCCGCCGGCCGACTCACGACCTGGAAATCCAGGCCGCCCCTGCTATTCGACAAGCCCCCGGCCCGCGGCGCGGTCCGCCGCCTGATCACCTACCACCTGATCCGGCTGTCCGAGGGCCCCGACGACCTCAGGTCGCGCGAGATCACGCGCCTCGACCGCGGCGACGAAGTCGAGATCGTCAGCCACCAGGACGGCTACATCCAGGTGCGAACGCCGACGGGCCAGGTCGGCTGGATCCGGAGCGACTCCGTTTACAGCTGAGGAGCGTCGACCGAGCGACCGGAGAGGTCCCGGTCTTCCAGCTCCCATGCGTGGTCGAGCATGTGCCAGGCGCAGCGCCGGATCAGGAACTGGACCGTCCACCACTTCCCCGCCGATGGGCCGCGGACGTTGAACTCGCGAATCGCCGCACAGAACGCCTCGCGGTGGGCGCGGAGAGCGTCCGGGTCTACCCGGGCGTCGAGCGGCGTGCGCACCCCCACCTTCGTCGCGTGCTCATGGATCTCGGCGCCGTTAACGTGGCGAACGATCTCGTCCCGTCCGCGTCCCCCTCCGCGCGGACCCTTCCGCAGCTCTGGCGAGACACGCGAGGCGGCGTCATCAAAGGTGGTCCAGGAGGCCCGGAGCAGGGCGATCTTCCGTTCGCAAGCGGCCGCGCTCATCTGCTCCAGTTCAGGCGCGGCCGGCATGCCGGAGACCCCGTAATAGTCGGTCATGCCGTTGCCCTCGCGGCGCTCGACTACGGCCAGCTCGCCCGCCGCATCGAACTCGACGGCGAGGCCGGCCAGGGCCGCCACCTTCGCGTAGCGTGGCCTATAAGCGTCGAGCACGCGGAGCGCGTCCTCCTCGGTCTTTGCGCTCCGGTCCCAACCTGACCAGTCGAACGCCACAGCCACGACCCGCTTCTTCTTGCCCCGTTCGGCCATCACGCGGATCGAGTCGTTCACGGGCCTCTCACCTGACGGGGTCGGAATTGCGCGTGGCGCCCCCGGACGGACTCGAGGCCTCCCAGCCCCACAGCGCGGCCGGTCTCGAGTGGTACGCGACTGCCTAGGGAGTACCCCGGCGGCGCGCGTTCAGCTCTGCCTCGTGGTACCGGTC
>JAXDKY010000415.1:0-3334 GCA_034666885.1 Chloroflexota bacterium | reverse complement strand
GGCATCGCGCAGCGGACGGAGGAGCTGTTCCGGGCGTCCGGCGCGTTCCGGGAGGGCCACTTCCAGCTCAAGAGCGGCCGTCATGGCGACGCGTACGTCGAGAAGTTCGCGGTCCTGTCCGATCCGGCCGCGACCAGCGAGTTGTGCGGGTTCTGGGCGGCGCGCATGCGCGGCGGTGGCGATGCGCCCGGGCCGCTGGTCGATCTCGTCGCGGGGCCGACGACCGGTGGCGTCATCCTGGCCTTCGAGACGGCCCGGCAGCTCGGCCTGCGGAGCATCTTCGCGGAGGAGGTGCGCGACGTGGACGGCGGCACGCGCCGCGAATTCCGGCGCGGGTTCGCGATCCTGCCCGGCGAGCGAGTGCTCCTCGTCGACGACATCCTGACCACGGGCGGTTCGCTGCTCGCCATGATCCCCGCCGTGGAGGCGATGGGCGGCGAGATCGTCGAGTGCGCGGTCCTGGTCGACCGCAGCGGCGGCCGCGCGACGCTGACGTCTCCTTCGACCGGCCGGACCTATCCGCTTCGCTCGCTCTGGCAGCTCGACCTGCCGACGTACGAACCGGGCGAGGCGACCTGCCCGCGGTGCGCTGCGGGCGAGCCGGTCTACGCCCCGGGCAGCACCGGGACCGCGACCGGGACGACCACCGGCACCTGACCCGGAGTGGATCGCCGGACCCGGAACCTGTTCGCCCTGGTGCTGATCGTCGTGGTGGCCCTCACCGGCGGCGCCGCGCTCCTGTTCAGCGACACGTCGCGGATCGACCCGGACGGGGGACCACCCGACACGACCGCCGTCGACGGAGTCATCGTGGCGGTCGATAGTGCGGGTCTTTCGGACGTGCGTGGCTTCACCCTTCGGCGGCCCGGCGGCGAGTTGCTGGTGTTCCGCCTGGGTGAGCTCGAGAACGGGGACCAGTTCCCGCCGGGGCATCTGGCCGTGCACCAGGCGACGGCCGCGCCGGTGCGGGTCTGGTATCGGCTGGAGGGCAGCGAGCGCTTCGCGGTGCGACTCGAGGACGCCCCAGGCTGACCGGCCGGCGTCTGATCGACAACTCGACCGCCGCGATCGCCGCGTTCAACTCCTCGTCGCTGAAGATCAGCATCAATGAGGCGGTGACGATCCCGTTCCGGTCGACAACGAAGACCCACGGCTCCGCGAGGAGGCGCCACTCGTTGGTCGCCGCGGTCGGGATGAGGTCGGGCGGGTCCGAGTCGGTGAGCACCGGCTGGAGCTGTCCGTCGACCGTCTTGAGCTCGTAGGGCTCGACGTTGATGAACGTCACGCCGGGATGCGCGGCGGCGATCGGTTTGACCCGATCCAGCGTGGGGCCACACTGCGCGCTCCGGCAGAATTTCGGCGTCGCGAAGACCACGACGAAGGGCTTCTTCGCGGCGACGGCGTCCGCGATGGAGGTCTGGTAGAAGGCGTCGACCGGCTGGTCGTCGGTCGAGATCTTCGCCACGTCGCCACCGACATCGGCCAGGGTCGGCGTCTTCGAGGGCGGCGCCGGATCGCCGACGCCGACCACCGTCGAGGTTGGCTGCACGTCGAAACCGACGCGGATCGTTTCGGGCGCTCCGCCACCGACCGCCGTGCTGAGCTCGGCCCCCCAGGTTCCCGCCGTGGGGAAGTCGGCATCGAAGACGTACACCCCGACGGTCGGCTCGATCGCCCAGATGAACGTCGCCGTTCCCGTCTGGACGGGCTTCGTCGGGTCAGCACCGAGGTCGAAGAGCGCGACCTGGACGGTCCGGTCGGGGGCGCCGACGGGCACGTTCTGCGCATCGATGAACGAGAGCATCAATCGCGTCTTCCCGCAAGCCAGCGCCCCGCTCGGGGTCACGATCTGCGGAAAGACGGACGGCTTCTGGGCCGCGAGGTCCCAGCCTTCGGGCGTGCCCTGCGGAGCCGGCGTCGTTGGACAGCCGCCGGCGACGGGCGACGCGCCGGGGGAGGATGGCGCGCCCGCGGACGGTTGGGTCGCGCCGGCAGGCCCGCACGCGGCCACGGCCAGGAGCAGGGCAGCGAGGGCCGAGAACCGGGACCGAGGGGTCATGCCGCGAAGCCTAGCCGAGGCCGTCGCAGGACGCCCCCGGACGGCCCATCCAGTCCCTCGAGCCCGCTGTCGGGTGGGCGCTCGCGCCGCGTTAGAATGCGCGTGGCCATTCGCCGCACGTGCACCTCCCGTCCCCGCGCATGCGCCCCGATCGGTCGGCAGGAGACCCGTTGACCCGCTTCCAGAGGCTCGCCGCGCTCACGCTCGGGACCGCGATCCTGCTCGTCATCGTCGGCGTGATCGTTCGTGCCACGGATTCCGGACTCGGTTGCCCGGACTGGCCGTTCTGCCATGGCCAGCTGGTACCGGCCTTCGGCGATGCCAAGGCCTGGATCGAATGGACCCACCGCACGATCGCGGCGATCATCGGCTTCGAGATCCTCGGCCTGGCGTTCCTCGCGGTTCGCGACCATCGGAACCGGGCGTCGCTGGTCTGGCCATCGGTCGCCTCCGTGGTCCTCGTCGGCTTCCAGGCGTGGCTCGGTCGCGAGACCGTTCGCCTCGGCAATAGCGGCGAGTCGGTCACGGCGCACCTGACGGCCGCGATGCTACTCGTCGCACTGCTCGTGTTCGTCACGGTCCGTGCCGGTTTCCCGGCCCGCCTCGAGGGCCGCGGCAACAGCCAGCGCTTCACCTTGCTCGCGGCCTTCACCAGCCTTGCCACGTTCGCGCTGCTGCTGTTCGGGTCGCACGTCACGGCCACCGACTCGGCCCTCGTGTTCCCGGACTGGCCGCTCATGGGAGGCACGCTGTTCCCGGCCCTGACCGAAGCTACCTCGGCCCACGTCCTCCACCGCTGGGTCGCGGCGGTCGTCGGTCTCGTCGTCGCTGCGGTCGCCGTCATCGCGTGGAGGACCCAACGGGACCGGCCAACCGTCGTCCGCCTGGCGACCGTCGCCGCGGCGTTGTTCGCGATCCAGATCGTCGTCGGTGGCGCGCAGGTGCTGAGCGGCCTGTCGGGCTGGAGCCAGACCCTCCATCTCGGCCTGGGCGCGGTGATCTTCGCCCTGTTCGTGGGCCTGACGGTGACGAGCTTCTATTCCGCCCAGACCAGCCTCGTCGGCACGGACCGGGGAGCTGAGGCGGGCCTGGGTGAACCGACCGACCGGCCTGGCGCCACCCGAACGACCCGCGACTCGGTCCGCGCTTACATCGCCCTCACCAAGCCGCGCATCATCGAGCTCCTGCTCGTGACGACGGTTCCTGCGATGGTCCTCGCCACCCGCTGGGTGCCGGGCGTCGACTGGGGCGACTGGGGCCGGATCGTCGTCTGGA
>JAXDKY010000414.1:0-3173 GCA_034666885.1 Chloroflexota bacterium | reverse complement strand
CCTCGATCGCTCCCCGGTCGTCGAGGCGCTCGACCATCACGTCGACGAGCTCGAATTCATCGTGCGTGTTCAGCATGTCGGTGAGCCGCTCAGCCGCGAGTCGGACGCGTCCATACAGCACGCAGTCCTCGGCATAGGCGACGAATTCCAGCAGCGGCAGCAGGCTTCGGGCGGGGGCGGCGCCTCCAGGCAGCCCAGCCCCATCTTCCGAATCGCCGGAACGCTGGAAGACGACGCGGAGACGACGGCCGATGCTCTGGGTCACGCCCGAATGCTGTCCCACCGCGAGCTCACCCGCGGCCATCCGGAGGTACGGTCCAGCGAAGGCTGTTGTCGGCCGGCACCGGTGCATGCGTGCAAGTCCTGCCCGGGGATGGCCCGAATGGCATTCGCCTGGACGCACCGCCGTCACGCGCGGCCGATGGGCGGTAGCATCCGGGCATGACCGACAGCCCCGTCCCCGAGCCCGCCCCACCCCATCGGCCGACCCTCATGACGGTCCACGCCCACCCCGACGACGAGACGATCGGGACCGGCGGGACGATGGCCAAGGCCGTGGCCGAGGGGAAACGCGTCGTCTTGGTCACGGGCACGCGCGGCGAGATGGGCGAGATCGTCGTCCCGGACATGGACACCCCCGAGAACCATCGGCGCCTGGGCGAGATTCGCGCCGGTGAGCTGGAGCGGGCGATGAGCCGGCTGGGCGTGACCGAGTGGGAGAACCTCGGCTACCACGACTCCGACATGATGGGTCGACCCGGCAACCATGACCCGCGGACGTTCTGGCTGGCCGATCTCGACGAGGCCGCCGGCCGCCTGACCTGGTTCATCCGCCGCTTTCAGCCGGACGTGGTCACGACGTACAACGATTTCGGCGGCTACGGCCACCCCGACCACATCCGGACGCACGACGTGGCCGTTCGAGCGTTCCCCCGGGCCGGCGACCCGGCGTGGTATCCCGAGCAACTGGCGCCCGAGCACGGCGGCACGGGCCCCAGCCTCGAAGAGGGCGGCCTCGCGCCGTGGACGCCATCGAAGCTGTACGAGCAGGCGATCCCGGCGTCGGTGCGCAACGCGATGCGGGAGGCACTCGAGGCACAGGGCAAGCCGAGCTTCTGGGCACCACCGGAGGACGCCACCCCGGAGCAGCTCGCCGAATTCGAGGCCACCATGGCCAAGATGCTCGTGCCCGACGAGGCGATCACCACGTGGGTCGACATCTCCGGCGACCCGCTCGAGCGCAAGTGGCAGGCGATCCAGGAGCACGTGACCCAGATCGCGCAGGACTCGACCTTCATGTCGTTCGGCCTCGACGGCTGGCGCGAGGCGTGGTCGAAGGAGGCCTATATCCTGCGCGAGTCGACCGTGGACACCGAGCGACCCGAGAGCGACCTGTTCGCGGGACTGGTCTAGCCGACCAGGGCAGACCCAGATCGGCCCCTAGCCGGGCCTACCACGGCAGGATCCCCTTCGATCCGTCGAACACCTGGCCCATGACCACGCGGCCGTCGCCGGCCGGGTCGAGGAAGTTCGGCTGCGCCTTGTCCAGGATGATGTGCGGCCGCATCCGTGCCTGGACCAGGTCCTTGCCGTGGAACGTCAGCTCGAGGGTGATGCCTTCCATCGTCGGCTCCGACCAGGTCTGGTCGAACACGAAGTTGCCGAGCGCGTACCAGATGGGCTTGCCCTTGTAGACCTCCACGGCCGCCGCCCAGTGGGCGTGGTTGCCGATGATCATGTCGGCGCCGGCATCGATGATGCCCCGGGCAAGCTGCTGCTGGGCCGCGAACGGGGAGTTGCGGTACTCGCGTCCCCAGTGCGGGAAGACGATGACGAGGTCTGCGCCGGCCTTGCGCGCCCCCCTGATATCGGCCTTGGCTCGGCTCAAGGACAGCTGCGCGCTGCCGGTCTCGCCCTTGGCCGCGAAGTAGATCGGGGCGATCGCGTCATAGCCCAGCACCGCGACCTTGATGCCGTTCGCTTCGAGCATGGCCGGCTTGCGCGCCGCCGCGAGGTCCTTGCCCGCGCCCGAGTAGGCGAGGCCCCGCTTCTTGAGGTTGGCGATCGTCTGCAGGATGCCGGCGTCGCCGGCGTCGCCGATGTGGTTGTTGGCGATCGAGACGTAGTCGAGGCCCGCGTCCACGAGGCCGTCGATGAGCCCCGGGTCCGCCGTGAATCGTGTCTTGCTGGTGTGCCAGCTGAACCGATCCGGAGCCGGGTTCTCGAAATTGGCGATCGCGAGATCGGCGCCCTTGATCAGCTTGCGCATCGCCCCGCCGTCGCCGGTCCGCCTTGTGACCGGCTGCTCCCAGCCGAACGAGGAACAGCACGTGTGGCCCGTGACCTCCGCCGTCCCGCCGTCGAACGGGAAGTCGACGCCCTTGCCCTTGATCCGGACCGTCTCGTACACCCCGCGATCGAGCAGGATGTCGCCGCCCGCGAACATCGTCCACGTCGCGGCCGGGTCGAACGCCGCGTCCGCGGCCGGTGCCGGGAGCTGGGCCTGCAGCCGCCAGTCCGCGGCCGCGGTCACGCGTCCCACGCCGAACAGGGTCCGCCCGCCCCACGCCAGCGCCCGAACCGCCGGCGTCACGGCATCGGCACGGAGGAAGGCGAGGTGTTTTCGATGTTTCGCGAGGTCCTTGGTGAGGGTCTTCGCGTCGGGCGCCAGCACGAGGCGGCCCGCGACGGATGGCCGCTCAGTCCCGACGGCCGCCAGGATCGCGTCGGCCTCCGACTCGACCAACTCGAGGGCGTCGTAGTGCTTGCTCGTCCCCGCCAGCACGGCGGCGACCTCGTCGCGGTTCGTGGAGACGGCCGTGGCACGGAACTGGGTGACCGGCACGACCGCGACATCGGCGAGGGGGCCGGGGGTCGCGACGGGCGTCGGCTCGGGGGTCGCGGCCGGGGACCCGGAGGGCGTGCCATCGGTGGGGCTGGGCTCGGACGCGCTGGGCTCGGGCATCGCGGTAACGGTCGCCGTGGTGGGCCCGGGAGCGGCTCCCGAGGGGCCGGTCCCCGCCTCGCCGAACCCGAGCATGCCGCGGCTCATCGGCAGGAGGATGGCGAGCGCGAGCAGGCCGAGGAGCACGATCAGGGGACGCCGTCTCATCGCGGCCGATCGTAGCAGCGGCGGCCGTCCGGGCAGAGGAACGCCCCGTCCGGACAGAGGA
>JAXDKY010000413.1:0-6731 GCA_034666885.1 Chloroflexota bacterium | reverse complement strand
TCGCTCGAGCCGCTGCTGTTCCCCATCCACGGCATCCCGTTCCTGAGCAAGGCGTTCTACGACGCCGGGCTGACGCTCTACGACATCCTTGGAGCGCGACATGACGGCGGGTGGCATCGGCGCTTGTCGGTCAACGAGACCCTCGCCATCGCCCCGGCGCTCCGTCGGTCCGGCCTGCGCGGCGGACTGCTCTACCACGACGGCATGGAGGACGACGCCCGCCTGACGCTGGCGGTCGTTCGGACGGCCCTCGCGGCCGACGAGCAATCGCTTGCCATCACCCGCGTCCAGGCCACCGGCGTTCGCACGGATCCTACTTATGGGACGCTCGACGCGCTGCAGGCTCGTGACCTCGTGTCCGGCAGCGAGCTCGAGATCCGGACGCGCGCGGTCGTCGATGCGACCGGTGTCTGGGCGGCCGACCCCCAGCACGCCTTCTCGACCTCGTCCACCCGCATCCTGCCCAGCCGCGGCGCGCATCTCGTCGTGCCCCGCGAGCGCATCCCGGCGACGGCCGGCATCACCATCCGCGTCCCGGGCAAGGTCGTCTTCCTCGTGCCGTGGCCCGACCACTGGCTGATCGGCACGACGGATGCCGCGTACCAGGGCCGCTCCGCTCGGCCCTCGGCCGATGGCTGGGAGATCGACGAGCTCCTGCGGACCGTCAACGAGACGCTCGACGTCGACCTGCGCCGCAGCGATGTGGTCGGCACCTACGCGGGCCTGCGGCCGCTCATCGCCCCGACCGGCGGCTCGACCGTCAAAGCGTCACGAGAGCACCGCGTCACGGTCGAGAAGAACGGCATCGTGCGGGTCGCCGGCGGCAAATACACGACGTACCGAGTCATGGCGCGCGATGTCATCGATGGCGTGCTCGGTCAAGCGGCCGCCGAACGACGGCCGAGCGAGACGGCCGACCATCGGCTCGTCGGCGCCGCAGATCACCCGGCGCTCGATCGGATCGTCGGGGAGATCGGCAGCATCCTGCCCGTCGCGGCGTCGCATCCCGAGGCGGCGGCTCGCCTGGTCGCCCGTCACGGGACCGAGGCGCCGGCGGTAGTCGGGCTCGGCGGTGAGCTCGACCTGCTGCGACCGCTGGTCCCGGGTCGGCCGTTCCTCGAAGCGGAGGTCGCGTGGGCCGTGCGACACGAGCTGGCGCTATCGGTCGACGACGTCCTGTCGCGGCGGCTGCGGCTCAGCCCGGAGCTGGCGGATCGCGGCGTGGTGGTCGCGCCGAGGGTCGCCGAGATCATGGCTCGCGAACTCGGCTGGGGTGCGTCGCGGCGCGACCTGGAGGCGGAAACGTACCTCGCGAGCGCTCGCGAGGAGTACGGGATCGCGCCATCGCCGACCCCGCTCGGGTCGGCCAGCGAGGCGCTGCGGGCCGCTCCACCGGTCGAGGGTCGGATCGCCGGTTGAGGCCAGGCGCCCTTCGATGGCGGCGACGCCTCCCGGAGGTCGGAAATACCCCGAAAGTCGGGGGTATACAAGCACAAATCGAGCGCGTACTCTCCGCTGGCAAATGCCACGGAAACGTCCGTGGCCAGAACGTAGCTCGACGCAGGCACTCGGACTCCTCTCACGGCTGACGCGAGAACCGGACGGGATCGCGGCGGCTACCGAGAGGAGTTTCGTTTTCGTGTACAACGACAAGAACCTGACCTGTGCGGATTGCGGACAGGAATTCGTGTTCACCGCGTCGGAGCAGGACTTCTACGCTCAGCGTGGCTTCACCGAGCCGCGTCGCTGCCCCTCGTGTCGCGCCAGCCGTAAGGCTGCCCGCAACGCCGAGGGCGGTGGCAGCAGCTCGTACGGTGGCTACGGCGCCGGTGGCGGCTACTCGGCCGGCGGCAGCGGTGGCTACGGCGGCGGCGGCGGCGGTGGCGGTGGCTATCGCGATCGCGGCCCGCGCGAGATGTTCGAGGCCACGTGCTCCTCCTGTGGCAAGGAAGCGCAGGTCCCGTTCCGCCCGACCAGCGGCAAGCCGGTCTATTGCAGCGATTGCTTCCGCACCCAGCGCGGCGGCTGACCCAGATCCTCTCGGTGCGGGCTGACCAACGGCCCGCCGAACCAGCCTAGATCTCCGACCCGGGCCGTCAGCCGACCCGGGTCGATCGATTCCCGGGGCGGCGCGGCGCGCCGCCCGGGCCCTCCGCCCTCAGCCCCCCGACGGGCGCTTCCCGGCGAGGAGGTCCAGGTCGAACTTGCGCTCGGTGCCGTGGAGGAGTCGATCGATGTTGTCCGCGTGTGCGAGCCAGATCAGCGCGGCCCCGACAGCCGAATAGATGACGTACGGCAGGGGAGTCTCCGGGGCGACCAGCAGGAGCAGCAGCATCACCGGGAACAGCACCGCCGATCCCAGGAGCGACCCGAGCGACACGTAGCGGGTCAGCAGGATGACGAGCACGAACACGGGCGTGGCGAGGACCACGGCCAGCGGCTGGATGACGAGCATCGTCCCGACCCCCGTCCCGACGCCGCGGCCGCTGCGGAACCCGGCGAACACGCTCCAGATCGCGCCGGCCACGGCGGCGCTCCCGCATAGCACCTCGATGAGTGGATCGCCCGTCACGATGCGGGCCACGAAGACCGGCACCGCCCCCTTCAGCAGGTCTCCGAGCACTACGAGCGCGGCCCACTTGCGGCCGAGTGCTCGCAGCGCATTGGTGCCGCCCGTCCGCCCGGAGCCCACGGACCGCAGATCCGGCCCGCCGACCCGTCGCGCTACGAGCGACCCAACCGGGATCGACCCGCAGAGATAGGCCAGGACGATGAGCAACCCCGCCCGGAACAGGATCGCTGGATCCACGCTCGGCTCATACCTCGATCGACCAGCCGCCGGCCGGCGGCGCTCGGGCCGAACTCTAGCACCGGGCGCGGGGCGCCTCCTCGCCCGGGACCCTTCCTCGCGCAGGCCCCTCCTCGGTTGCGCCCCTCGCGACACCGGCCGTACGATGACCCGCGATGACCCATCCGCCCGCGCAGCCCTTCGACGTCCGATCGATGGCAATCGCGCCGAGGCTCCCCGAGGCACCCTGACCCATGGCTGTCGGCTCGTCCAATGACTTCGATCTCGTCGTGCTCGGTGCCGGCACGGGCGGGTACGCGGCCGCATTCCGGGCAGGGCAGCTCGGACTCAAGGTGGCCCTCGTCGACGAGGACAAGATCGGCGGCACCTGCCTCCACCGCGGCTGCATCCCGACCAAGGCGCTCCTCGAATCGGCCGCGTTCGCCGAGAAAGTCCGCCATGCCAAGGACTTCGGCCTGACCCTACCCGGCGAGGCCGTTATCGACTACGCCCAGATGGCCGCCCGGCGCGACCAGGTCGTGAAGCGGATGTGGACCGGCCTCAAGACGCTCGTCGACAAGAACAAGGTGACCTGGGTCGCCGGCCGCGGCCGGCTCGAAGGCCCGCAGAAGATCCGCGTGATCCAGCCCGGCGAGGACGGCACGGCCGGCCAGGGCGGCGAACGCGTCCTGCAGGCCACGGACGTCATCCTCGCGACCGGTTCGCGCGTCAAGTCGCTCCCGGGCCTGACGCCGGACGGCAAGAAGATCGTCACCAGCGATGACATCCTCAAGTTGACCACGCTGCCGAAGGACATCGTGATCGTCGGGGCCGGCGCGGTCGGCGTGGAGTTCGCCTCGATGTTCGCCGACATTGGCGTGAAGGTGACGCTCATCGAGTACGCACCGCAGATCGTCCCGCTCGAGGACGCCGAGGTCGGCAAGGTCGTCCTGCGCAGCTTCGAGAAGCGAGGCATGACGGTCATGACCAGTGCCCGCTTCGACCCGGCCGCGGTCAGTACGGACAAGGATGGGATCTGCCTGATGGTCGGGCCCGAGGGCAAGGACCAGCAGGAAGTGCGCGCCGAGATGATGCTCGTGGCGACCGGTCGAGCCGCGAACCTCGAGGACATCGGCCTCGAGACGACCAAGGTCGAGACCGACAAGGGCGTCGTCAAGGTCAACGGCCGGATGCGGACGAAGGAGCCCCACGTCTACGCGATCGGCGACATGATCGGCGGGCTATGGCTGGCGCACACCGCGGCGCACGAGGGCCTCATCGCGGCGCACGTCATCGCCGGCGAGACCGACGTCCACGAAATGGACTACACGAGGCAGCCGCGGGCGACCTACTGCCGCCCCGAGATCGCCTCGATCGGGCTGACAGAGGAACAGGTCAAGGCCGCCGGCACCCCGTACAAGGTGGGCAAGGTCCCGTTCCAGGCCATCGCCAAGGCCATCATCGCCGGCGAGTACGACGGCTTCGCCAAGGTCATCTCGAATACCGAGAACCAGGACATCCTCGGCGTCCACATCGTCGGGCCGCACGCCACGGACCTCATCGCCGAAGCCTCGCTCGCCTTCGAGCTCGACGCGACGGCCTGGGAGATCGGCGGCACGACCCACGCCCACCCGACCCTTTCCGAGGTGATCGGCGAGGCGGCGATGGCGGTCGAAGGCCGCTCGATCAACTTCTGACCCGGCCGACCCGAGGAGGGTCCGACCGACCAACGGAGGCCCACCCGCGACGATGGCCGTGACCAAGGACGAGGCCGCCAAGAGCGCCGCCGCCGACTCCGGCGCCGCGACGCCGGAGGGAGCCGCCGCCGCCGAGGCCGGCCCCGACAACACAGCCGCGGGCAGCCTCGCAGCATCGGTCGGCCTGACCGACGCCGACCTCGTCGAGATGTACCGCTACGTCGCGCTCGCGCGCGCGCTCGACGAACGGATGTGGATCCTCAACCGCGCGGGCCGCATCCCGTTCGTGATCTCCGGCCAGGGACACGAGGGCGCCCAGGTCGGGATCGCCTGGGCGTTCAAGCGCGGTCACGATTGGATCGCCCCGTTCTACCGCTCGATCGCGACGTGCCTAACGTTCGGCATGAGCCCGCGCGACATCCTGACCGCGCAGTACGCCACGGCCAACGACCCGAGCTCGGGCGGCCGCCAGATGCCCGGTCACTACGGCTCACACGAGCACAACCTCGTCAGCGTCAGCTCCCCGGTCGCGACGCAGCTGCTCCATGCCGTCGGGATCGCGCTTGCCGCCAAGGTCCGTAAGACCGGCCAGGTCGCGATGACGAGCATGGGAGAGGGGAGCAGCAACCAGGGCGACGTCCACGAAGGGCTCAACTTCGCCGCGATCCACAAGCTGCCGTTCATCTTCGTGGTCGAGAACAACGGCTACGCCATCAGCGTGCCGATGGCTCGCCAGGTCTCGGTCGCCAACGTGGCCGACCGGGCGGCGGCCTACGGCATCCCGGGCTTCGTCGTGGACGGCAACGATGTCCTGGCGTGCTATGCCGCCGCACGGGATGCGGTCGCGCGGGCGCGCGCGGGCGAGGGACCCACCTTGATCGAGGCCAAGGTCACCCGCCTGACCGGGCACTCCTCCGACGACCAGCAGACGAAGTACCGCAGCGAGGAGGAGCTTGCCGCCGAGCGCGAACGCGATCCTGTACCCGCGTTCCGGACGCAGTTGAAGGAAGCCGGCGTCCTCACCGACGAGACCGAGACCCGCCTGGCCGCCGAGATCAAGGCGGCTGTCGACGAGGCGACGGATTACGCCGAGTCACAATCCGACCCCGACCCCGCCACGGCGCTGCGCTACGTCTACGCAGAGGACACCGAGTAGATGGCGGCCAAGACCTTCATCGAGGCGATCCGCGAGACGCTGGCCGACGAGATGCGCCGGGACGAATCGATCATCGTGCTCGGCGAGGACGTCGGGAAGAAGGGTGGCGTGTTCCTCGCGACGGACGGCCTGTGGGCGGAGTTCGGCGACGACCGCGTCATCGACACGCCATTGACCGAGTCGATGATCGTCGGCGCCTCCATCGGCGCCGCCGTGAACGGCCTGCGACCGATCGCCGAGATCCAGTTCGCGGACTTCATCTTCCCCGCCTTCAACCAGATCGTGTCCGAGGCCGCGCGGATGCGCTATCGATCGAACAATGGCTACGGCGTCCCGATGGTCATCCGCGCCCCCTACGGCGGTGGCGTCCACGGCGCGCTGTACCACTCGCAGAGCGTCGAGGCGTTCTTCACCCACGTCCCCGGGCTCAAGGTCGTGATCCCGTCGACGCCATACGACGCCCGTGGGCTCCTTCGCTCGTCGATCCGCGACGAAGACCCGGTCCTCTTCTTCGAGCACAAGAAGATGTACCGCTCCGTGCGCGGCGAGGTGCCCGACACGGACTATGTCGTACCCCTCGGCAAAGCGGCCATCACGCACCCGGGTTCGCAGGTGACGGTCATCGCCTACGGGCTCATGGCCCACTACGCGCTCGAGGCCGCCGACCGCGTGGCAGACGACGGCATCAGCGTCGAGGTCGTCGACCTGCGCACGCTACGCCCGCTGGACACCGAGACGGTCCTGGACTCGGTCCGCAAGACCGGCAAGTGCCTGATCGTCTACGAGGACAACCGGTTTGGTGGGTACGGCGCCGAGGTGGCCGCAATCGTCGCCGAGGAGGCGTTCGACTACCTCGATGGCCCCGTGACGCGGATCGCCGGCCCCGAGGTCCCGGGCGTGCCCTACAACCACGCGCTCGAGGACTGGTTCATGGTCAGCCCAGAGAAGATCGAGGCCGGCATCCGGACGCTGGCGGCGTACTGAGCGCGCCCCGCGGGCGCGCCGGCTGACCTAGAAGTCTCGGTAGCGCCAGGACCGCTCGCCGGCTTCCGGATCCTGTCGGGAAAGCCGAAGCATCCAGACGATGCCG
>JAXDKY010000412.1:0-5114 GCA_034666885.1 Chloroflexota bacterium | reverse complement strand
TTCGCCGATGGCGGTGAGACCGTGGTCGAGCAGCAGATCGAGTGGAATGGCTTTGGCCTCCGGCATGACGTGACGACAACGACGGAAAACGGCCAGCCAGTGCCCTTGCCCTAACGTCTTCGACGGCGCGGTCACGATGACGGCAGCCAGCTTGCCGCTGGCCCGAGCAGGTGAGGGTTTCTCCGGGCTGTCACGTTGAGGTCCTGACCGCTAGCCTCGGCGAATGAACGCCAACATCCGCGACGCGGTCGCCATCGTCGTCACGATCGCGGCCATCGCGGTCGGTGGCTTGGCCGCCCTGCACGGGCGGGTCGAGCCGGGGCTCGACCTCGAGCGACAACCGGACGGCACGGTGGTGGTTTCACGTGTTTGGCCGGGCGGAACGGCTTTCCGGACTGGGATCGAACCCGGCATGGTGGTCGAGTACATCACCGACGAATCCGGCAACGTCGATGAAACCCTCCGTCAGGCCGACGAACAGGGCCGGCCGCTGAACGGATCGCCCCCGAAAGACCCGATCGACCCCGCCCCCGATGGGACCTACTGGTTCGCGGCCGCATCGCCCCAGGACCGGATCGTCGCCAGTCTGTCGCAACGAGACGACGGCCGACTGTCCGAGGCTGGCGGCGAAGCCGGGTGGGCCGTCGTCATCCTTCTGCTCGGCGTCTGGCTCCGCGTCAGGCCGACGCTCGTTCCAGCGGGCGACCCGGATCTCGTGCGCCGGGTCGCCGTCCCGGCGGCGGCGGCGCTGGCCGTCCCCGTTGCGCTCGTTCCAGCGTACCTCGCTGGGATGCAGATCGGCCTATGGTCGCTGGTCGTGCTGCCGGCCTTGGGCAGCTGGCCACTTGTTGACGCCACGGCGAAGCTGTCGACCCGGCGTTCGCGGGGGATCGCCATCGTCCTCCTGCTGGCGGGGGCAGCCTCGTGGCTTGCGGGGATCACCATCCAGGGGCGCTTGGGCGTAGACCTGGCGCTCTTCGTTGGTCCCTTGGCGATCTTTGCGGCGGTCCTGGTCAGTGTCAGCGCGGCCGTCCTGGCTCCGAACCCGCCGCCGGAGGCCGACTTTGAGGGTCGCCTACGCGGCGGGATCCGCACCTTCGACCTTTTGCTGGTCCTGGGCGGCACCGTCGCCGGCGTCGTCGCGCTGGGGCTGAGCACCGCCGCTCCCGGCGACTGGGCCAACGTCGCGAAGGTCTGGCTGGTGTTCGTCGCGCTTCGACTGGTCGTCGTGCCGTTCATCGCGTCCGCTCGGCGCGCGCGCGCGAGTCGCGACTCGGCGCTGGACGCGGTCGAGGCCGAGCGCGTCCGGATCTCGGGCGAGATCCACGACGACGTCATCCAGGAATTGACGATGCTGGTTCGTCGCCTCGACGCCTCCGCGGATCATGAGAGCGCGGTCATCGCCCGCGAAGCGGCTGGTCGACTGCGCGAGATCACCGGTGATGCGAGGCTGCCGGTCCTCGATGACCTGGGCGTGGCGGCGGCCCTCGATTGGCTGGTCCAGCGCATGAGCGTGGTCGACAGCGGACAGCTCTCTCTCGAAGCAGACGAAACGGCCCGGCCGCCGCGGTCGGTGGAAGTCGCGGTCTTTCGGGTCGCCCAGGAGGCCGTCGCGAATGCGCTTCGGCACGGAGCCGCCCCGGTGTCCGTGACCTATCGATCGACCGCGGACCGCGCCACCCTGGAGGTCGTCGACGGTGGTCCCGGCATCCCCGACCAGGCCGAGGAGATCGCGGACGGCGCCGGGCGTCTTGGCATCGCCGGCATGCGCCGGCGTGCGGCCGCCATCGACGCCACCCTCCGTATCCATCGGCCGGAGCAAGGGGGTACGCGCGTACTCCTCGAATGGGGTCCAGCTTGAGGCGGACGGGACGGGATCCGATCCGCCTGGGGATCGTCGAGGATCATCCGATCGTCGCGGCCGGGACCGCGAGCGTCCTTGCGGCGACCGACGGATTCGATGTGGCGTGGACGGCTCCCGATCTCGAACAGGCGCGTGACCGGATCAGCGAGGGTGCGGTCGATGTCGTGGTGGTCGACGTCCGGCTCGGCACCGACTCAGGCCTCGACCTGCTGCGCGAGGCGCACACCGGGCCGCGATCGAATCAGGGGCGACCGGCATTCGTCGTCCTGACCGGGTTCGACTATCCCCAGTACCGAGTCGCCGCGGCGCGGCTGGGCGCGGCGGCGCTCGTCACCAAGATGGCCCCCATCGAGGAGCTGATCGAGGCCATCGATCGGGCCGCGAGCGGCGAACGCGACCTCCCTCCGCTGGCGCCGCCGTACCCGACCGATCGCGACCTGGAGGTCGTCCGCCTGGTCGCGGCTGGGCGCACCAACGCGGAGATCGCGGGCGCGCTCGATGTCTCCGAGAAGACCGTCGAAGGCCGGCTGGCGCGCCTGTTCGATCGCCTCGGCGTGGCGTCCAGGACCGAGTTGGCCACCCGTGCCATCAGCGAAGGCTGGATGGAATTACCGGCCGACTGACGCGTTTCGCGCTCAACGGCCTCCCATTCGTTCGTTCGCTTCGAACTATGCAGTGATTACCGCGCCCGGTGACGGGACGCACCGTTGACTGGATGCGCATCACGCCCTCATCGATCGAACACGCCCTGGCGGGGGCCGGCCTTCGCCCGTCCGGTGCGGGTGGCTCCCGTCGGCACGGCCCGGAGACCGATCTCCTCGCACGCGCGCGCGCGCTCGCCGCCCAGCGGCCGTCACGGAGCACCGCGCTCGCGGTGACGCTGTTCGCCGTCGTCGCCGGTTCGTGGCTGATCGTCGCCGTGTGGCTGCTCGTCGGCAGTGGCGATCCGGCGACCCAGCTGACGGTGGCCGATCTCCTCCCGCCCGTCCTCGACTTCGGTGCGGCTGCGATCGTCCTCCTGGCGGCCCGGAACGCCGGGACGCGTCGCGCGACGATCGCCTGGGCCATGGTCGGCATCTCGATGGCGGTCTACGGCATCGGCGATGTGCTCTATGCGTGGTTCGAGCTCGGGCTCGGCGAGATCCCCTTCCCATCGCTGGCCGACGTCGCCTATACGGTGTACTACCCGATCGTCGTCATCGCCCTGCTCAGC
This sequence comes from Chloroflexota bacterium, assembly GCA_034666885.1. Lineage (GTDB taxonomy): Bacteria > Chloroflexota > Limnocylindria > Limnocylindrales > CSP1-4 > SPCO01. Next base: position 2,037 of record JAXDKY010000412.1, on the reverse strand, counting down.
TTCCCGACCGTGGCCGCGAGCAGTCGCGAGCGACGGCGGCTGGCCATCGACTCGGCCATCGTCGTGATCGGTGGCGGCATGGTCGTCTGGCAGTCGGTCTTTCGCCCGGCCCTGGAGTCGCTCGACGCCGACGTCGTGAAGTCCCTGCTCGTCCTCGGTTACCCGGCCGGCGACATGGTGTTGCTGTTCGGCGTCGCGGCCATCGCGCTGCGGCGTCCGGCGGGGATCGATGGGCGGGCGCTCGTCGCCCTGGTCGGTGGCCTGCTCCTCGTCCTCCTGGCCGACATCGGGTTCAGCGTCGCGAGCCTCGCCGACGACACGTCGCCACAGCGCTGGACGGACGTGCTGTACATGGCGTCGACGGTCGCCATGGCGGCCGCTGGGTTCTTCCAGCTGCGCTCGAGCTCGGACCCGGCGAGCGTCGAGGCGGCGACGGTCATCCCGCGTCCGCTGCTCTACCTGCCCTACCTCGCACTGATCGCCGGCTACGGGACGTTGCTCCTCTCCGCGTCCGGGACGGTCTCCGACACCCTCCTCGAGCTGCTCGTCGGTGCGAGCGTCCTGACCGTGGCGATCCTCGTACGCCAGGAGCTCGTGCTGCAGGACAACAGCCTCCTGCTCGCCGCCCAGGCTCGGCGTGAGTCCGAGGCGCGGATCCGGCGCATCGCCGGTCACTCCTCGGATGCCATCGCCCTGGTCAACCCGGCGGGGATCGTCGCCGACGCCACGGATGCCGTCCGGCGGGTCCTGGGCCTCGACGCCGAGGCGTTGATCGGCCGGTCGATCGTGAGCCTGGCCCACGCCGACGACGTGGCTCCCTTGGCTGCGTTGATCGCCGACAGCGCCGCTCGCCGACCGATCAGCGGCGCGCTCGAGTGGCGGCTGTGGGACGGTGACGGCGTCTGGCGCCAGGTCGAAACGGTTGCCGCGAACCTGATCGACGATCCGTCGATCGGCCACATCGTGCTCACCACCCGCGACGTCAGGGAGCGCAAGGTCCTCGAGCAGCAACTCCAGCAGGTCGCGTTGCACGACATGCTCACGGGTCTCGCCAACCGGGCGCTCTTCCTCGATCGAGTCTCTCGCGCGCTCATCGCCGCCGGCCGGCTGGGTCACGGCACGGCCGTCCTGACGATGAACCTCAGCGGCTTCAAGCGGACCAACGACGGACTGGGTCACGCCGCCGGGGACAGCCTGCTGCAGGAGGTCGCCCGACGGCTCCAGGCGAACGTCCACGCCGACGGCACCTGTGCACGCCTTGGCGGAGACGACTTTGCGGTCCTGCTCGGCGGACCCGCGACCGTCGCTGAGGGGCGCGCAGCGGCCGCCGCCATCCTGGCCGCGATGCGTGACCCGTTCGAATCGGCCAAGGGCGAGGTGCACCTCACGGCCCGCATCGGCATCGCGGTCTCGGTAGCTGGGGATGACCGCGCGTCCACCCTGCTCCAGAACGCCGGCGTGGCCATGTCTCGTGCTCGCAACGACGGCCCCGACGGGATCGCGGTCTTCGAGCCGGAGATGCAGGAGGTCCTCGCGGGTCGGTTCGAGCTCGAGGCCGATCTGCGACTGGCGGTCGGCCGCAACGAGCTCTTCGTGGAGTACCAGCCGATCATGGACCTGGTGACCGGCGAGCTCGTGTCGGCGGAGGCGCTCGTACGCTGGAACCACCCGACGCGCGGCCGACTCGCACCCGACACCTTCATCCCGCTCGCCGAGGAGACGGGCCTGATCGACGAGATCGGCGCCTGGGTTCTGCGGACCGCGTGCACCGAAGTCACCCGCTGGGCCCGGCTGTCCGCCGGCCGCGTGCCGCGCGTCTCGATCAATCTCTCGGCGCACCAGCTCGCCGACCCGCAGCTCGCCTGGACCGTCCAGGCGGCGATGGCCCATGCCGGCGCGACGCCGGCCTGGGTCACCCTCGAGCTGACCGAGAGCATGCTGATGCAGAACAGCTCCGGGTACCTCGATCGACTCCATGCGATCCGTGCCCTCGGCGTCCAGATCGCCATCGATGACTTCGGGACCGGGTACTCGTCG
>JAXDKY010000411.1:0-8071 GCA_034666885.1 Chloroflexota bacterium | reverse complement strand
CGGATCGCTCACGTCCTCCCACCATCGGCCCGGTCTCCCGCGGCCGAGTGGCGGTACGGTGGCACAGCCCGCGGTGCCGCGCAAGAAATCGGCCCGCTGCGTGCGCTTCAAACGAGCCACGAGGTCGGTGGGTCGGTCTCCAGCAGGATCGGGCGATCGATCCGGAAGCCGGTCAACTCCGGGTCCGATGGCGACGATCCGTCCACGGCGAGCTCGACCAGGATGCGGCCCAGGACGGAGGCGAACTTAAACCCGTGCCCCGCGCCCAGCCCGACGACCACGCCGGGCGCGTCCGGGACACGGTCGACGACGAAGTCGCGATCCGGGGTCAGCGTGTAGAGGCACGTCTTCGTCAGCAGCTCCGGGCCGGCGGCGCCCGGGAGGTAGGTCTCAGCGAACCGCCGCACGCGGGCGTACATCGCGTCGTCGCGCTCGAAGGTGCGCGTCTCGGGCGTCGTCGGCTGTCCGCCCGCGTCCTGGGCGATCTTCGGGCCCGCTTCGCCGTACGTCGGGATGCCGTAGAAGGACGGTTCGTCCATCCAGATCCAGACCGGGAAGCGGTCGGGCGAGAACGCGCCAGGATCGGGCGCCGCGAAGTACGTGACCTGCTCCTTGGTGACGGTCAACGGCAGCTGCCGGTCGAATGACGCGAGCAGCCCGTTGGTCCAGGCGTCGGTTGTCAGGATGATCCGGCCGGCGACGTGCGTCGTACCAGCCGCATCCACCTGGTACGCGCCGGCGACCTCCCGGATCGCTGTGACCGGCATTCGGTCGAGGAGGGTCGCCCCGCGCGCCGTCGCGAGGCGACGGTGGGCCGCGTTGCCGCGATACGGATCGGCCAGCCCGGCTCGCGACTGCCACATCGCGGTGACGTCGTCGGGGAGGTGCCACTGCGGCCAGCGGCGCATGACCTCCGCGGCGTCGAGGAGCTCGAACGGGACGGCTTCGGCGGCGAGGCCCTCGGTGTAGTCGGCCATCGGGATCCCGGGATCGGCCGGCCACAGGTCCAGGCCGCCGGTGATGGTGACGATCCGTTCGCGGGCCTCGTCCTCGACGTCGGCCCAGGTCTCGAACGCCCGCTTGGCCAGGCGGACGTAGTCGGGACGGTGGTAGGACAGGCGGATGATCCGGCTGTGGTCGGCCGACGCGCCGTTGGCATGGCCGAGCTCGAACTGCTCGATACCGAGCACGCGGACTCCGGGACGGGCGCTGGCCCAGTAGGCGGCCGCGGACCCGAGGGCGCCCAGGCCGACCACGATGACGTCCCATTCGCGCCGGTCGGCCGCGCCCCGATCGGCGGTCACTGCCTCCGGTCCAGGGCGACCCGCTGGATCGCGACGAGGCTCATCGAGTCGGTGATGCGACCGTCGAGCGTCATCGCCAGTGCCTCGTCGAAGGGCACCCAGCGAACGGCGAGGGATTCGGTCGGCTCCGGGGCGGATTCGCCGGCGGTCAGGCCGGTGGCGACGAACAGCACCCCGGTCTCGTCGGTGACGGAGTTCGACAGGTCGAGGCGGCCGAGTTCGGTCCAGGTCGCGGCTGTCAGCCCGGTCTCCTCGCGCAGCTCGCGCTGCGCACCGACGAGCGGAGACTCGTCGCTCGGGACGCCACCCTCGGGGATCTCCCAGGATTCGCGGTCGAGGGTGTATCGATGCTGGCCCACGAGCACGATCCGGTCGTCGTCGTCGTGGCCACGACCCCGACGGCCATGTTCTTGAAGTGGACGAGGCCGTAGATGCCCGGGTTGCCGTCCGGTCGGATCACGTCGTCGTGCCAGACCGTGATCCAGGGGTTCTCGTAGGCGACGCGACGGGCGCGTCGCACGAAACGACCATCCATCGCGGCATCGTCGCATGGCGCGGGAGCGCGCATCGGGCGGGGATGGGGCACCCGTAGACTCCCCGGCGTGACCGCCACGGATCCGCGACCCGCCAGCGAACCAAGCCACGCGATCGCGACCGACTCGGACGTGCGCATCCCAGCCCGGGACGGCGTGGAACTGTCCGCGAACCTCTGGCGGCCCCTCCCCCACGCCGATCGAGCGGACAGCGCCGACCGACCCGAGACGCGCTTCCCGGCCATCCTCGAGATGATCCCGTACGGCAAGGACAACTGGCGCCGCGGCGCCGACATGACCCGCGGCGAGTGGTTCGCCGCCCGGGGCTACGCGCTATGTCGCGTCGATGTCCGCGGCACCGGGTCGTCGGGCGGCGTCGCGCTCGACGAGTACACCGCCGACGAGACCCGGGACGGCTACGACGCGGTCGAGTGGCTCGCGGCGCAGCCATGGTGCGACGGCAACGTGGCGATGTGGGGCATCAGCTACGGCGGCTTCACGGCGATCCAGGTCGCGGCGCTGCGGCCGCCTCACCTCCGGGCCATCGTGCCGGTCATGGCCACGGACGACCGATACCTGGACGACGTCCACTACCGGGGTGGCTGCGTGACGGTCAGCGAACTCTCGCAGTACGCGGTCAGCCAGGTCGCGATGAACGCGATGCCACCGGAGGCCGCGTTCCGGGGCGGGGCGTGGCGAAACGAATGGCGGGCTCGGCTCGATGCCACGCCGCCGTGGCTCTTCGAATGGCTTCGACACCAGGCCGACGGGCCCTACTGGCGGCAGGGCTCACTGGCCCCGGCGTACGACGCCATCGAGGCCGCGATCTTCAATATCGGCGGCTGGAACGACAGTTACGTCGACCCGGCCTTCCGGATGCAGGCGCGCTGCCCAGCCCCGTCGCACACGATCGTGGGCAACTGGCATCACTCCTGGCCGCACAGTGCCGAGCCCGGCCCGAACCTCGACGAACTCCACGAGATCGATCGATTCCTCGACCGGCACTTGCGCGGGACCGACAACGGCTGGGACATCGAGCCGCCGATGGTCTGGTTCGAGCGCGAGTTCGCGGCCCCGGAGCCGTTCCCGAAGGCGTGGCCGGGACGCTGGCGTGCGGCGGTCGCCTATCCCCATCCGGAGACGCTCACCCACGCCCTTGCCTTCGCAGCGGGCGAGGTGCCGCTGGTCGGACGCCTGGAACACCCATTGGTGGACGCCATCGGCGGCGACTTGATCGACGGGCGGGACGCACCGCCCGGCCAGGGGACGCCACCCGGCGGGGACGCGCCAGCGGGCGTCGACGAATTCCGGCACCAGCCGACCGCCGGGACCCGCGGGGCCCTCTCCTGGGGCGCCGGGAGCGAACCGAACGGCCTGGCCCGGGACCTGCGCCAGGACGAGGACGCCGGTCCGACCTACACCTCGGCGCCCCTCGGCGACGCTCTCGAAATCCTGGGCGTGACCGAGGTCGTCGTGCACCTCGAGGTCGATGCGCCAGTCGCGACCCTGTCGGTTCGGCTGTCGGACATGGCGCCGGACGGGAGCGTCGCCATGGTCAGTGCCGGCGTGCTCAACCTGACCCACCGTCGATCGCACACGGACCCCGAGCCGATGCGACCAGGAGTCGTGGAGGAGATTCGGGTGCCACTGCGGACCGCCGGCTATCGATGGCTGCCCGGACATCGCATCCGAGTCGCCCTCGCATCGTCTTTGTGGCCGGTGCTGTGGCCGTCGCCGTACTCGGCCACGCTCCGTGTGCATCGCGGGCTCGCCACCCCATCCCGCCTCGAGCTCCCGGTGGTCCCGCCCGCCGGAGGCCCCGGCGACGCGCCGGTACCGGCCTTCCGCACCACGCCCCCCGACCTGCACTGGCCGGCCCCGAAGCCCCTGGACGGCGCCGGCCCGGCCGTCACGGACCCACCCGCCTGGCGGATCGAGGAGGACGTGATCGCCGGCTCGGTCACGGTCCACGTCCACGATGGGGGCGAGGCGATCGTCCCCGACGGCCGGCGGCTGTACGCGGCCGAGACACTGCACATGACTGCGTGGGACGACGACCCGTGGCGAGCCGAGCTCGATGCCCACGTCGTCTATCGATGGCAGGAGCGCGAGGCGAACCGGGCCGGCGAGCTGACCCACATCGAGATTCGCGCCGACGCCCGCCAGACGAGCACCGAGACCGACTTCGATCTGTTCGTCCGCCTCGAGGTCGACGTCGACGGTGCCCGCTTCTTCGAGCGCGACTGGTCCGAGCGCATCCCGCGCCACCTTGTCTGACCGCGCGCACGCCACGGCGCCGGCACTAGACTTCGGCGCGATGCGACCCAGCCGGATCTCGGCCAAGGCCGAACGTTTTACCGAATCGGTCATCCGCGAGATGAACCGCCTGGCCGTCGCGCACGGCGCCATCGGCCTCGCCCAGGGTTTCCCGGACTTCGCCTGTCCTCCGGAGCTCAAGCGCGCCGTCGCTGACGCCGTCGATGCGGACATCAACCAGTACGCCATCACGTGGGGCTCGAAGCCACTGCGCGACGCGATCGCCGAGACGACGCCGCGCCATTTCCCGGGCTGGGGCGCCATCGACCCGGAGACGCAGATCACCGTCACCTGCGGCGCGACCGAGGCGATGATGGCGGCGATGCTCGGACTCCTCGACCCGGGCGACGAGGTCATCGTGTTCGAGCCCTACTACGAGAACTACGGCCCGGACGCGATCCTCAGCGGCGCGACCCCGCGCTATGTGACGCTCCACGAGCCCGACTGGTCGATCGATCCCGACGAGCTCCGCCGTGCCTTCAATGCGAAGACCCGCGGCATCGTCGTCAATTCGCCCCACAACCCGACCGGCAAGGTCTACACGCGCGACGAGCTGGAGCTGATCGCCGCTCTCTGCCGGGAGTTCGACGTGATCGCGTTCACGGACGACATCTACGAGCACCTCGTATTCGAGGGCGAGCACATCCCGCTCGCGACGCTCCCCGGGATGGCGGAACGGACCGTGTCGATCCACTCGATGTCGAAGACGTATTCCGTGACCGGCTGGCGGATCGGCTGGGCGATCGCCCCGGCCGACCTGTCGATCGGCATCCGCCGGGTCCACGACTTCCTGACGGTCGGCGCCGCGGCGCCGCTGCAGGCGGCCGCCGTTACGGCCTTAGCCTTCCCGCCTGAGTACTACGCGAGCCTGCTGGCGGGATACCGGGAACGGCGCGACATCCTGGTCCCGGCGCTCGAGGCGGCGGGCTTCCGGGTCCACCGCCCGGCCGGCGCCTATTACGTCATGACCGATATCCGCGACCTCACTGACGAGGACGACGTGGCCTTCGCCCATCGACTGATCCGCGACCCGGGCGTCGCAGCGGTCCCAGGGTCGTCGTTCTTCTCCCGCCCGGAGCTCGGGCGGACCAAGCTGCGCTTCGCATTCCCCAAGCGCCGCGAGACGCTGGTGGCCGCAGCGGAGCGGCTGGCGAGCCTGCGGACGGCATCACCTCGATAGCAGCCGCAGTCCCAGCGGCCTCGCCCCGATAGCGGGCGCGCTCCTAGCGGGCAACCGCGTCGGGGACGACGGTCCTGACGACTTCCTCGACGACCCGACTGGCGTCGGGCCCGTCGTAGCGCAGCAGCGGATCGGGATCCAGCATCCGCTCGGCGATCGTGCCGCCGATCCGGGTGTACAAGACTGGGTAGATCGCCCCGGTGCCGTCCGCCTCGAGCGTCAAGGCGAGCGCATCCGGCCCGCCGGCATCCAGGACGTGGCTCAGCGGCTGGACCCCGTCATCCACGAGACCGGCGTCCGGGTCCGCGGTGAAGACCCGGGCGAGGTAGCCGCGCTGGTGCCACAGCTCGGGCGCGGCGGCCAGCTCGCTCGTCACGATGCCGAGGAGATCGGCCGGGGCGACTCGCGGGCGCTCGGGCACGGCCCCGAAGCGCGTCGTCGCGATGTGCGACACGAGCAGGCGGGCGTTGTAGCGGGCGCCGTGCACCGCCCCGGAGTTGCTCGGCTGGCCGTGGCGCTGCAGGCCCTTCGCGCCCTGCCCGATCGTGCCGGCAAAGAAGACGCCGGGGACGGTCGTGCTCTCCCACCACGGGGTCTGCGCGGGCAGCCGGCTCGCCCCGACCGTCATGACGCCCAGGTCCGGGAGGTCCACGAGGGGGCACACGAACCCCGTGGCCGAGATCACCTCGTCGGCCTCGATCGTCAGGTCGCCGGCGCCGTCGCTCCGCCGGAGGTGCACCGAGAGCGCCCCATCGCCGCCGGGCGCGCGCTCGATGCGCTCGATGGCGGCATCGAGGATCGCCACCCCCCCGCCCAGGATGTTGTCCTCGTAGGGCTGGACGTACCGTGCCCTGACGCCCACCAGGGACCGCGTGTCGACCGACAGCTTCGCGTGCGAGGGCGAGGCGAGCACCAGCTGGCGTGCCCACGGCAACAACCCGTTGGCGAGCTCGAACCCGGAGTTCTGCTTGCCGATGATGAACACCCGCTTCCCGGCGTAGGTCTCCGCGGGACGGACGTCTGCGTAGTGCCGGGTGAGCTCCATGCCGGGGCCAGGAGGCGTGTTCGGCTCGGCGACACCGACCGCGACGATGAGGACCTGCGCGCGGTACTCCCCGTCGGACGTGTCGACGACGAAGCGGCGGCCCTGCGCGTCCTCCTCCAGGCGCGTCGCCACCCATCGACAGCCATAGCGGACCGCGACGCCGGCCCGGTCCGCGAACGCCGTGAGGTTCGCCTCCATCTCCGGACGAGACGGGAAGTAGGAGGTCCCATCCATGAACTCCGCCTGGATCGCCCGAGTCGCCTCGTCGTCGCCCAGCAGGCTGTTCCAGTCGTAGCGCTCGTACGCGCGCGAGCCGCGTGGCGCCGGGGCATGGGGCTTCGTCCACGACAGCAGGCGCTGGAAGAACGGCCAGCGGCGGAACATACCGCCCGGCCCGGGGTCCGCGGAGATGACAGCGTGACCGACCCCGGCTCGCCCGAGGGAGTAGGCCGCCTGGAGGCCGCCTGGCCCGGAGCCGATCACGAGGACCGGGTAGTCGCCCGGCGGGAACGGGCGGTCGTCCGCGGCGGGCCCCGTCAGCTCCGCCATCGGTTCGCCGCCCGCAGGCGACGCGCCTGCGCCTGGAGCATGCGGAACATCACCCGCGGGTGGGCGATGAGGAACGGCTCGACCTGGGGCCCGGCCAGGACCAGGCAACGCAGCGGTCGGGTCGCGATGACATCGGCGATCGGCGCCTCGCCGAGGAAGATCGAGACCTCCCCGAAGAAGTCTCCGCGCGCGAGACGGGCGCGCTCCTCGCCGTCCACCACGATGGCCGCCTCGCCGTCGAGGATCACGTGGAAACCGGACCCGGTCAGGCCCTGGCGGAGGACGCGCTCGCCCTCCGCGTAGCCCACCTCCTCGAAGGTGTGCACGACGGCTTCGAGCTGCGGCGACGACAGGTCGCTGAACAGCCCGAACCCGGCGATCGCGTCGATGAGCTCGTCCGGGCTGGCCATCGGGCGCATCGTGCCACGCCCGCGTCCCCCGCGCTTGCTTGACGCTCCCCATCACGCGGCGCAGCATCTCGCCGAAGGGCACGCCGTCACGCTCGTGCGCGATCGACCCGACCGGGAGGACCAGATGACCCTGACCCGCGACCGCCGGACGGAGCTGCTGGCCGCCACGCCGCTCCTGGCGAGCGTCGATGCGGAGGGTCTCGAGCGCATCGCGACGCACACCATCGAGGTCGCGTTCACCGACGGTCACGTCATCGCCCGCCAGGGCGAGGTCGGTACGGGGTTCTTCCTGATCGCCGACGGCGGTGTGAAGGTCGTCCGTGACGGCCAGACCATCGCCACCCTCGGCCCAGGCGATTTCTTCGGGGAGCTGTCGGTGCTCGATGGTCGACCACGCGTGGCCCAGGTCATCGCCGTGGGGCCGACGACGTGCCTGGCGCTTGCGACCTGGGACCTCGAGGCGATCGTCAATGAGCAGCCGTCGGTCGGTCTCGCGCTGTTGCGCGGGCTGGCCGAGCGTCTTCGGACGCTGACCGAAGCCGGCCGACACTGACCCAGGCACGCGACACGACCACATCCGGCATGTCCGCCACGCCCAGCCCACCGGGCGCTCCCGTGCCGGCCGGTCCGCCGATCGGCACGGTCACCTGCCTGTTCACGGATATCGAAGGCTCGACGCGCCTCGAGATCGATCTGGGCACGGGGCCCTACCGCGACGTCCGCGAGCGCCACCG
>JAXDKY010000410.1:0-2853 GCA_034666885.1 Chloroflexota bacterium | reverse complement strand
GCGACGTGGCAGCCGGGCGCTCACCGTATGCCGCCGACCTGCTCGCGGGCGGGGCTCCGCTGGCGACGAGCCTCTTCTACTCCTACCCACCACCGGTCGCGCAGGTCTTCAGCGTCCTCGCGGGCGTGCCGTCGCGGCTCGCGCTCGTTCTGTGGGCCCTCGGTGCGGTGTCCGGCTTCCTCGTCGTGACGGAGCTACTCCGCCGCCGGCTCGCGCCCCAGCGGCCGTCCCGCCAGGTCTTGCTCGTGGCGGCCGCCTGCCTGCCGCTGACCCTTCCGTTCGCCGTCGGTGTCCTGTTCGGCAACCTCGATGTCTGGTTCCCGTTCCTGTACGGGGCGATGCTGCTGGCGGCGGTGGCGCCAGAACGGGTGACGGCCATCCGCGCGGGTGCGGCACTCGCCGCAGCGTCCCTGAAGCTCCATCCTGCCTCGATGGGGGTGTGGTTCATCGTTCGGGCGCTTCGAGAACCTGACCGTCAATGGCGGAAAGCGTGGGTCCTGGTCGTCGTTGCGGCCGCGGTCATCGCCGGGCTCGTCGTGGCTATGAGCATCGTGCTTGGCGGCACGCGCCCGTGGCTGGACTACGCGGATGTGGTTCGTGCCGGTGCGGGGGCGGCCATCGTCGACTCGCGTAACGCTGGGATCGCAGCGCAGGTGGCGAGCCTGGTCGGCGGCGGGAACGACCTCGCGCGATCGCTCCACGTGATCGTCGGCGTGGCCGCGGTGCTCATCACGGCGTGGGCGGCACGGCGCCGGACCGACCCTATCGAGAGCTTCGCCTGGGCGGCGGCGGCCTCGCTCGCGACGCTACCCGTCACCTGGTACCATTACCCGAGCGCGATGATCCCGATCGCGGTCGCCGCCATGCTCCGAGCTTCGAGCGAGCAGGTCCGCCCGGTGGCCCTCCTGGTAACGGCGGCCGCCGTCGTCGCCGCGGTGGCGCTCGCTTGGCTGCCGCTGGTGTGGGTGGCGATCGGGCTCATCGTCATGGCGGCTCGGGCGTCTGGAGCGAGGCTGTCGATGGCGCCGGCTCCCGCAATCGGATGATGGCCAGCAGGATCACCCAGGATTCGATCCACACGACGGGCAGCGCCAGCCAGACCGCGATCGGGATGGTCCAGCGACGCCCCGTCAGCGCCCCGGCGACGACGATCGCGGCGGCGCCCGCGAGTCGCGGATAGAGCAACTCGCCGCTTCCGGTGCTGCCTCGAAGGAAGGCGTACCAGTCGAACCAGGCGCTCGGCGCCAGCGCGAACGAGACGGCCACGATCGCGGCCGTCGTCCCGAGCGCGATCGCCAGCGGTCGCCATTCCCGCCGGACGAGGAACCACAACAGACCGATGCCCGGCGTGACCTTGGTCAGGATGTTGAATGCCCACACCGATGGCCAGCGAAAGCCGAGCACGATGGCCGCCGCGATGAAGAGGTGGACCTGGCCGACGAACAGCTCATACGTCCATGGCAGCAGCAGGATCAGCAGGGCCCACGGCCAGGGCCGAACCAGCCAATAGAGAACGGCGACCGAAGCGACCGTCCAGAGGACGAAGAAGGCCTCGAACGGGAGGACGTACAGCGGCGACAGGAACTGGGCGAACGCAGGCGAATACAGGTAGGTCGAGTACTCGCCGACGCCGGAGCTCGCGTAGGGATGGGCCAGGTCCACGCGCCAGTAGGCCCGCGCGTCGATGCCCACGAACGTCCACGGCTGGATGCCCTGGACGACGTAATACACAGCGGCCCGGATCAGCCCGATGAGGATCAGGGCGTCCCGGAGCGCCCGGCGGTTGCGATACAGGAGCGCGAAGATGCCCCTGCCGGGTATCTGTTTCCGTTCCATCCCGGCCACGGTCACGGCCTCCGATGCCCTCCCGCTATCGCTCCTTCGTCCCAGTCGGATGGTGACGCCTGAGGGAATCACCGCGCTCCGCGGCACGATAGTCTGTCGCTGATGAACGGGTCACTCAGTGTGCCCATGCCGGCGCTCGGCTGGCGGGAGCGAGCCGGCGCCCTCGCGGTGGAGCTTCGGCTCGACGGCGGCCTCGTTGCGCTGTTCGTCGCGTCCCGGCTGCTCATCGTGTTCGCGGCGTTCGTCGCTGAGGCGTTGATCCCGCGCAATCCACTGCTCGACCCCGGTGCGGACGGGCCGATCCTGCGAAGCCTGACGAGCTGGGATGGCTGGTACTACCTCGGCATCGTTCGCGACGGGTACCAGGCGGATCCCGTGTCCGGCGCCTACTCCAACATCGCGTTTCCGCCGCTGTATCCGATGCTGGTTCGCCTCCTGTCCTTCCCGATCAAGGGGTCCGAGGGGATCGTCGCGATCCTCGTGTCCAACGTGGCGTTCCTCATCGCGCTTGGGCTGCTTGTGCGTCTCGGAACGCCCTATCTCGGCCGCCGGCGCGCGACGATGGCGGCCGGGCTGCTGGTCATCTACCCGTTCGCGTCCGTCTTCGCGATGGCGTACACCGAGAGCCTCTTCCTGCTCCTGATGGTCGCCGCCTTCCTTGCTGCGGAGCGTGGCCACCGAGCATGGGCTGGCATCTTCCTCGCCCTCACCGTCCTCTGCCGCCTGCAGGGCATCGCGTTGATTCTGCCCCTGGGCATCGTGATGCTGCGCCAGGACGGGTGGCGTCCGCGCCCGTCCCTCGGATGGCTGTTGCTGGGGCCCCTCGCAGGGGCCGCGTTCCTCCTCTACATCGCGACGATCACGGGCACGCCGACGGCCTTCCTCGACGCTCAGCAGGCCTGGGGTCGCGAGGGCATCGGCGGCGCGCCGACCGGGACTACGATCGGGGCGATGTTCTCGCCCTACCAGGGCGCCCTCGTTGCCATCCTGGCGGCCTCGACCTTCCTG
>JAXDKY010000409.1:0-7968 GCA_034666885.1 Chloroflexota bacterium | reverse complement strand
CGGTGTCCGCGATGGCCTTGCCGGCGCCGGCCGTGTTGTAGGTCGAGAGGAGCTGCCAGGGCCGCTGCCGCAGGAATGCCTCCGCCTGCCCGAGGGCCTGGATGTGCGAGTAGACGCGCTCGATGTCTTCGAGCCGCTGCCCCGGCAGGGCCGCGAGGCACAGCTCGACCGGCACCACGATCTCGCCGGCGATCGCGAGTTCGTACTCGATCAGCAGGTCGTAGTTCTCGCGGACGGTGCCATGGATGACGTTCTCGATGGGCACGATGCCGGCGGCCGCGTCACCGCTGGCGACGGCATCGAACACCGCGCGGAAGCTCCCGACTGCAACGCGGTTGATATGCCCGAAGGCCGCGAGGACCGCGTCCTCGGCGAAGGCACCGGGTTCGCCGGCATAGGCGACAGACGTCAACGGGGGCCGTCAGCATGCGCGCTGCAGGCCCGGCCAGGGCGGTCGCTGGAGTGGGCTGCCGGGGACAGCGGTGAGGTTCCGAGCGTCGAGTAAAACAACAGTTTACCTAGGTGGTACCCGAAGGTACTGGTGGCCTTGGACCATCGAGGAATGCGGGCTCACCGCACGTTCCGCCACTTTACCGTGCAGACCGATTGCAATGCTTTTGTAATCCGAATCGGACTGCCCTCATCCCACCAGAGGTACTGATCAACATGAGCCACGGATCGCGACCGGACCGAAACCGCCGACGGCGGCGCGTCCTCGCCCTCGTCATCGGCGCCCTCGGGGTCGTCAGCCTCGGCGCCGGCCAACTGTCGCTGGCGTTGTTCACGGACCAACAGACCGTGAACGGTACCTTTTCATCCGGCAGTGTCCTTCTCGACGGCACCAAGATCGCGGCCCTCACCCTCTCGACCAGCGGGATGGTCCCCGGCGATACGGTGACCGACGACGTCGTGGTCGATAACATCGGCAGCGTCCCGTTCCGGTACGCGGTCTCGACGTCGAGCACGAACCCGGACACCAAGGCGCTGCGCACCGTCCTGACGCTCACCGTCAAGACCATCGACGTGACGACGCCCGGGACGCCGTGCAACGACTTCGACGGCACGACCATCCAGGCGGCGACCGTACTGGGCGCCACCGGCGGCGGCTTCGGCAACCCGGCACAGGGTGCGCAGGCCGGCGACCGAACCCTGGCCGCCGCGGCGAACGAGACCCTCTGTTTCCGCGTGACCCTGCCGATCGGCACGGGTAACGCCTACCAGAGCGCGACGACGACGACGACCTTCACGTTCGACGCCGAGCAGACCGCCAACAACCCGTAACCGGAACCGGGGCGCCGGCTCGGCCCGATCGGCCGGGTCGGCGCCTCACCTCGAAGGAGGGTCCAGTGGGCATCCCGTCCGCGATCACTTTCGCACGACGCGCCCTCGGGGCGCTCTGGCTGTTGTCGCTCGCGGTGATCGTCCTGCTGGCCCTCGCCACGAACCTCGGCCCCAAGGTCGGATTCGAGGTCTTCGCGATCCGCGGCGGTTCGATGGCCCCGACGATCCCGTTGGGCGGAGCGGTCGTCGCGGTTCGCACCGCGCCTGATGCCATCCAGGTCGGCGACACGGTCACCATCCGCGCCGATAACGGCGTCATCTACACGCACCGTGTCGTCGACATCCAGGAGCGGCCGGCCAACCGGTGGCTGCGCACCAAGGGCGACGCGAACGCGACCGCCGATGCCGCGCCCGTCCCGGCGACCTCGGTCGTGGGGGTGGTCCGATTGACGGTCCCCCTGCTGGGCTATCTCATGGCCATGTTGACCACCCCGGCCGGGCTGCTGAGCGTCGTTGCCTACGCAGTCGCCCTCCTTGCCGCGGTGTGGGAGCTGGAAGACGTGGAGGCGTCCGTCCAGTCGGAGCGCCGACTCCACCGGACACCGGATGTCGCCCGCGCGTAGGCTCGCCGTCTCGATCCTGACGGTCCTGCTCGCCGGACACCTGGTCGGCGGCGCGTCAACGACGCTGGCCCTGATGGCGGATAGCAGGGCGGTGCCGGCGACGTTCACCACCGCGGCGTGCTTCGTCGCGGACACCCTGCCCCCGGTCGTCAGCAGCACCGTCATCGCCAAGACGTCCCAGTACGTGCCGGGCTTCGTCCGCCAGGCCGGCACCTACTACGTGTACGCCAATGTGGCCGATGCTGGCTGCGCGCCGTCGGGGATCGCGACCGTGACGGCCAATGTCTCGACCCTCACGACCGGCTCGATCGCGGTCCCGCTGGTTGCCGGTTCGTTCTCCGTCGGCGGGGTCGCGTACAACCGCCGGAGCGCCTCGATCACGGCGAACGCCGTGCTGGTTGCCGGCGCCAAGACGTTCTCGATCACCTCGACCGACAACGCGACCAACAGCCAGACCCAGTCGGGCTTCAGCGTCACCGTCGACAATACGGCCCCGACCGGTTCGACCGTCCAGACCGCCAATGGGGGCGTCACGGTTGGGAAGCCGGAGGCGGGTGACAGCGTCACGATGACCTTCTCCGAGATCATCGATCCTGAGAGCGTGCTCGCCGGCTGGACCGGGGCATCGACGAATGTCGTCGTCCGGATCGCGAACAACGCCGGGGGAGACATCCTCACCATCCGCAACGCCGCCAACGCGGTCCAGCTCCCGCTCGGTTCGGTCAACCTCGTCGGCACCGCGTATGTCACGGCCAACCGCGATTTCGGGGCCCCCGGGACTGCGTCCACCATGGTGCAAAGCGGAGCCACGATCACGATCACCCTTGGGACGCCCTCCGGCGCCGCCGGCACACAGGCTGCGACCGGCACTATGGTCTGGACGCCGGTCGCGACGCCGACGGACCGCGCCGGGAACGCCTGCCAGACGACGGTCGCGAACGAGACCGGCACGGCCGACGTGGAGTTCTAGCGGTCCGACACCGTCCGGGGGCCGATTCCGACGCCGTCCCGACGCGCCCTCGTCAGCCCTGGCGGTTGAACCAGTCGGTCGTGTCGATCTCGGCGGACTCCTCGTCGAGCTCGGCGCGCTGCTCCCGGGCCGCACCCGCGGTGACCGAGGCCTTGGCCCGGGCGCGCTTGCCGGTGACCGCGGCCTCCTCGGGCGCCCCTTCCCAGTGCTCCTCGCCGAGCATGGCGTTGAGCGCCACGATGTACGCCTCGATCGAAGCGGCGATGATGTTCGTGCCGCGGGATTCGGCGCTGTATTCGCCCGTGCCGCGCTTGCCAGCGACGTCCGGCGGGGCGATCCGAACCGTCACGACCCCGATCGTGTCGGTCCCCTCCCCCAGCGCATGGATGTCGTAGCCCAGTAACCGCGGGTGGCCGTCGAGGATCTCGGACAGCGCCTGGTCGACGGCCCGGTAGAGCGCGTCGATCGCCCCGTTGCCCTCGGCGGAAGCGCGCCAGTGATGGTCGCCGGCGTCGATGATGACGGCGCCCCGGCTGCGGGCGTTGGAGCCGGATTGCACGGTCCAGCGGGCCAGGTGCAGGGTCGGCGTGGCAGGGGTCGGTTCGGCCATCCGGTTTACCTCCGGGTCGCTGGGGCGGGTCCGTCGACCGGCGCCTCGGCCGGCGACCCCGTCGTGAAGTGCCGCTCGTCGCGCCGGCGCAGCTCCGCGCCGGACTTCCAGATCGCGTACTCGAGGGAGTCCGCGAGCGCGGCCGCGGACGCCGCGATGATGTTCGTGTCGCTGCCCATCGTCGACCAGGTCCGCGCGCCGTCCTGCGAATCGATGATGACCCGGGTCCTGGCCGCCGTCGCGGCATCGCCGTCGAGGATGCGCACCTTGTAGTCGACGAGGTGGACGTCGTCGATGGCCGGGTAGAAGGCCCGCAGCGCCTTGCGCAGCGCGGCATCGAGCGCGTTGACCGGGCCGTTCCCGTCGGCGGCCGTGTGCAGGACCTCGCCGTCGACCGCGACCTTGACGGTCGCCTCGGCGAGGAGCTCGCGGCCGTCGCGCTGTTCCACCAGACAGGTGTAGTCGACGATCCGGAACGGCGCGGCGTAGTCGGCCGCGTGGCGGCGGATGAGCAGCTCGAACGACGCCTCCGCGCCCTCGAACGCGAGGCCGTCGGCCTCCATCTGCTTGATGAGCTGGGAGAGTTCGCGCGGGTCGATGCCCTCGAGGTCGTGCCCCAGCTGCTGGGCCCGGATCGAGGTGTTGGCACGGCCGCCGAGCTCGGACACGACCAGCCTGCCGACGTTCCCGACCGAGGTCGGCTCGACGTGCTGGTACGACCGCTCCACCTTGGCGACGGCCGCGCCGTGGACGCCGCCCTTATGGGCGAAGGCCGACCGTCCGACGTACGGCTGGTAGTCGTTCGGCGTGAGGTTGGCGATCTCGGCGACGCTGCGCGACAGCTCAGTCAGGCCCTCCAGGCGGCCGCCGCCGGCCGGCACCAGCGCGTGCGGGGTCTTGAGCGCGAGGTTGGCCAGGATCGAGACCATGTTCGCGTTGCCCGCCCGTTCGCCGTAGCCGTTGATCGTGGCCTGGACGTGGCGGATGCCGGCGGCGACCGCGGCCATCGAGTTGGCGACGGCGAGCTCCGCGTCGTTGTGGGTGTGGATGCCCCAGACGACCGCGGGCGCGTCACGGTCGGCGTCCAGGGTGGACGTGACGTCCACGATGATCCGGGTCAGCTCATCGGTGAGCGTCCCGCCGTTCGTGTCGCACAGGACCAGGGAGCGGGCGCCCGCCTGGCGCGCGGCTCGCAGGGTCGCGAGGGCGTAGTCGCGGTCCGACTTGTAGCCGTCGAAGAAGTGCTCGGCGTCATACACCGTCTCTCGCCCGCGATCGACCACGAAGCCGACCGAGTCGGCGACCATGTCGAGGTTCTCCTGCGGCGTCGCGCCGAGGACCTCGGTGACGTGCAGCAGCCACGACTTGCCG
Organism: Chloroflexota bacterium; assembly: GCA_034666885.1. GTDB lineage: Bacteria > Chloroflexota > Limnocylindria > Limnocylindrales > CSP1-4 > SPCO01. Next base: position 3,113 of record JAXDKY010000409.1, on the reverse strand, counting down.
AAGATCGTGACGACCGGGGTCTCGGCCGCGACGAGTTCGCGCAGGTTGGGGTCGTCGCCGGGCTTGTTGGAGCGATGCCGGGTGGAGCCGAAGGCGGCGAGCTTGGCCGTCTCCCAGCGCATCGTCTTGGCCGCCGCGAAGAAGTCGATGTCCTTGGGGTTCGAGCCCGGCCAGCCGCCCTCGATGTAGGGCATGCCGTACTCGTCCAGCATGCGCGCCACGCGCAGCTTGTCGGCCAGTGAGAGCGTGACGTTCTCGCCCTGCGTGCCGTCGCGCAGGGTGGTGTCGTACAGCACGACCGGGACGTCGCCAGGCGCGCTCACGAGGCGACGCCAGCCCCGGCGTCGAGCTGATCGACGACCGCGGTCGCGAAGGCGGTCGTACCGACGACGACGAGGCCGTCGCCCTGGTCCGCCGCGTCGGCCAGGTCGGCCGTCCGCCAGCCGTCGTCCAGGGCGGCGCCGACCGCGGTCTCGATGGCCGTCGCGGCCTCGTCGTGCCCCAGCGACATGCGCAGGAGCATGGCCGCGGACAGGATCGTGCCGATCGGGTTGGCCTTGTCCTGCCCGGCGATGTCCGGCGCGGTCCCGTGGATCGGTTCGTACAGGCCGAACGTCCCGTGCTCGGTCCGCCGCTCGCCCAGCGAGGCCGACGGCAGCATCCCGAGCGAGCCTGCCAGCACCGCGGCCTCGTCGGACAGGATGTCGCCGAACAGGTTCTCGGTGACGATGACGTCGAAGTCGGCCGGCCGCCGGACGAGCAGCATCGCGCAGGAATCGACGAGCTGGTGCTGCAGCTCGACATCGGGGAAGTCGCGCGCCACCTCATCGGCGATCGTGCGCCACAGCCGGGACGTCGCCAGCACGTTCGCCTTGTCGACCGAGGTCACCCGGCCGCGCCGACCGCGCGCCAATTGGAACGCGAGGCGGACGATCCGGGAGATCTCCCGCTCGTGGTACGGCATCGTGTCGAGGGCGGATCGCTCGCCGGCCGCGCCGGAAGGCTCCTCGCGGGAGCCGAAGTACACGCCACCGGTCAGCTCCCGGACGATGATCATGTCGACGCCGTCGAGCAGCTCGGCGCGGATCGGCGAGGCGGTCACGAGCGCGGGGTGGACCGTGACGGGCCGCAGGTTCGCATACAGGCCGAGGCCGCCGCGCAGCGCGAACAGGGCCTGCTCCGGGCGGACCGAGGCCGAGGGGTCGGACCACTTCGGACCGCCGACGGCGCCCAGCAGGATCGCATCGGCGGAGTCGCACGCCTCCACGTCCTCGGGCCGGATCGCGACCCCGTACGTATCGATCGCGATACCGCCGGCCAGGATCTCGGGCCACGAGACTCGGAATCCGAACTGGCCGCCGGCGGTCTCGACGACCCGCCGGGCAGCCTCGACGACCTCGGGCCCGACACCGTCGCCAGGGATGGTGGCGATGCGATACGTGGGAAGGTGCCCCTCGGTCACGGAAGGCCCTCTCCCGCACGCTGGTTCGCGAACGCGACATCGACGCCGTTGATGTGCGCCCCGTGCAGCTTGTTCGCGGCGACGAGATACGCGTCGAGCGACGCCTCGATGATGTTCGTGGATAACCCGTGCCCGGAGACGATGAGCGCGCCCGGTCCCTCGTCCGACGAGCGGCGGCAGCGGACGAGCACCTGGCCCTGCGCGTCCTCACCGGCGGAGACGGCCTTGATCTCGTACTCGGCCAGGGTCGGGTGCCAGCCGAGGAGCGGCTGGAGGGTGTCGTCGACGGCCTTGAAGAGCGCGTTGACGGGGCCGTTCCCGGTCGCCTCGGCACTCCGTTCCGTGCCGTTGACGCTGAGCGTGACGCTCCCCACGCCGTTGCCGCCGTGCGACGACGTCACGTTCCAGCCGACGAGCACGACGCTGGCTTCGACCTCGGACGCGCGCTGCTCGACGAGCGCCAGCAGGTCGGCGTCGGTCACTTCCTTCTTGGCGTCGGCGAGCTCGATGGCCTGGCGGTAGATCGTGTCAAGCGCGTCGCCTTCGAGGTCGTGGCCGAGCTCACGCAGCTTGCCCTGGAGCCCGCGCCGGCCGGACAGCTTGCCGATCGTCAGCTGGTTACCGGTCAGCCCGACCGACTGTGGCGTCATGATCTCGTAGGTCAGCGGGTTCTTGATCACGCCGTCCTGGTGGATCCCCGATTCGTGGGCGAACGCGTTGCCGCCGACGATCGCCTTGTTCGGCTGGACCGCGAACCCCGTGAGGTATGACACCAGTCGCGAGGCGGCCGTGATGTGCTCGGTCTGGACCCCGTGCCCGAGCTCGGGGAACTGGGTCGGGCGCGTGCGCAAGGCCATCACGACCTCTTCGAGCGACGCGTTACCGGCCCGTTCGCCCAGGCCGTTGATCGTGACCTCGACCTGCCGGGCGCCGGCCTGGACCGCGGCCAGCGTGTTGGCCGTGGCCAGGCCCAGGTCGTTGTGGCAGTGGATGCTGACCGTGGCCGCGCCGCCGACCAGGTCCACGACACGCTTGGTCAGCGCCCCGAACTCCGCTGGGATCGCGTAGCCGACCGTGTCCGGGATGTTGACCGTGGACGCACCGGCCTCGACGACCGCCTCGTAGATCTGCATCAGGAAGTCGGTATCGGTGCGCGAGGCGTCCTCGGCGCTGAACTCGATCTCGGCGTCGCGCCCCAGCTGCTCACGGCCGTAGCGGACCCAGCGGACCGCCTCGGCGAGCGCAGTCTCGCGATCGATGCGGAGCTTGTGCTTGAGGTGGATATCGCTCGTGGCGATGAACACGTGGAGGTGCGGGCGGTGGGCGACCTTGATCGCCTCAACCGCCCGTTGCGGGTCGCCGTCCTTGCAACGCGCGAGCGCCGCGACGGCGATGTCCTGCGGCGTCTCCTCGGCGATGCGGCGGACGGCCTCGAAATCGCCCGGGGAGGCGGCCGGGAACCCCGCCTCGATGACATCGACCTTGAGGCGCGCGAGCTGCCGAGCGACCTCCAGCTTCTCGGCGGCGGTCAGGCCCGCGCCGGGCGCCTGTTCCCCGTCGCGCAGGGTGGTGTCGAAGATGCGAACCGTGCCGGGTGCCACGAACGGGCCACCCGGCCGGGGTACCGCCGCGCTCACCTTGCCGCTCCCGG
>JAXDKY010000408.1:0-3137 GCA_034666885.1 Chloroflexota bacterium | reverse complement strand
GCGGTGCCACCATCGACGGACCTCCCGCCGACCCCAGACACTCGCGTCGGCCCGAGGCTCCGGATACTCCAGGGGAAGACGCCACGGGTCGCCAGTTCGCGTGGGGCGGATGGTCGGTCGTCTGGCGCTCAGTCGTCGAAGGAGGTCGGCTCGTGGGTGAACACATCTCCCTCACGGTCAACGGGGCCCAGCGAGAGCTCGATGTCGAGCCGAGACGGCTGCTCGTCCAGGCCATCCGCGAGGACCTCGACCTGACCGGCACGCACATCGGCTGCGACACCAGCCAGTGCGGTGCCTGCACCGTCCATGTCGACGGTCGCGCCGTGAAGTCGTGCACGATGCTGGCGGTCCAGGCCGATGGTTCCAACGTCACGACGATCGAGGGCATGGCCGAGAGCGCCGAGGCGCTCCACCCGCTCCAGACGGCCTTCTGGGAGAAGCACGGCCTCCAGTGCGGGTTCTGCACGCCGGGGATGATCATGACCGCGGCCGACCTCCTCGCTCGCAACAGCGACCCGAGTGACGACGAGATCCGCGACGCCATCGAAGGCAACATCTGTCGCTGCACCGGCTACCACAACATCGTGGCCGCGATCCGGGCAGCCGCCGTGGCGATGCGCGAGGGCGCCGCCGCGCCCGTCGGCGCGTGAGGAGACGACGATGACCGACGTGCTCGACGCCCCGGCCCAGACCTCACCGCTTGGGAAGCCCATCAAGCGGACCGAGGACCCGCGCTTCATCACGGGTGAAGGCCGCTACCTCGACGACATCAAGCTCCAGTCGATGACCCACATGGCCATCCTGCGCAGCCCGTACGCGCACGCCAACATCCGCTCGATCGATACGAGCGCGGCGAAGTCGATGCCAGGCGTCATCGCCGTCTTCGTCGGTGCGGACATCCCGTACAACCCGTTGCCCATGGCCTGGCCGGCCGGTGGCAGTGCCGGCATCCAGAACAACATCAACACGCCCCGGGTCCTCGCCACGGACGGCGTGAAGTGGACCGGCGAAGGCGTCGCCGCCGTCGTCGCCGAGACCGAGGCGCAGGCCTACGACGCGATCGAGGCCATCACCGTTGATTGGGAGCCGCTCCCCACGGTCGTCGACGCCGAGAAAGCGACCCAGCCCGGGGCCCCGCAGCTCCACGAGAACGCCCCCAACAACATCGTGTTCGAGTGGAACGTCGGCGACAAGGCCGGTACGGACGCCGCCATCGATGGCGCGGAAGTCGTCGTCAAGCAGCGCATCGTCAACCAGCGCCTCATCCCGAACCCGATGGAGACGCGTGGCGACATCGGCTGGTACAACCCGGGCACCGACGAGTACACGGTCTGGATGTCGAGCCAGACGCCCCATATCCAGCGGTTGCTGCTGACCGCGTTCGTGACCGGCATCCCCGAGCACAAGGTCCGCTGCATCAGCCCGGACGTCGGCGGCGCCTTCGGCACGAAGATCTTCTGCTACGCCGACATGGCCCTGACGATGTTCGCCAGCAAGGCCATCGGCGGGCGGCCCGTCAAGTGGGTCGAGGGTCGCCGCGAGAACTACCAGAGCACGATCCACGGCCGCGACCACATCACGTATCTCGAGATCGCCGGCAAGAAGAACGGCGAGGTCACCGGCCTCCGGGTGAAGACCCTGGCCAACCTCGGTGGGCGCCTCTCGACGATCGGCCCGGGCATCCCTACGACCCTCTACGCGCGCGTCCTGTCGGGCTGTTACAAGATCCCGAACGTCTACGCGGAGGTCACCGGCGTCTACACGAACACGACGTTCGTCGACGCGTACCGCGGTGCGGGTCGCCCGGAGGCGACCTACGTCATCGAGCGGGCGATGGACCTGTTCGCGGCGGAGATCGGGATGGACCGCGCCGAGCTCCGGCGCCGCAACTTCATCCAGCCCGACCAGTTCCCGTACGACAACCCGTCCGGCCTCGGCACCGCCAGTGGCGGCGCCAAGATCTACATCGACTCCGGCAACTACGAGCCGGCCATGGACATGGCCCTCGCGACGGCCGGCTACAGCGATCTGGCCGCCAAGAAGGCCGAGGCCAAGGCCCGCGGCAAGCTCCTCGGGATGGGCCTCTCCACGTACATCGAGGTCTGTGGCGTCGCGCCAAGCAAGTGGATCGGCGCCGTCGGCGAGGGCTGGGGCGCGGCCATGTGGGAATCGGCCAACATCCGCGTCCACCTGACCGGCAAGGTCGTCGTCACTGTCGGGACCCAACCGCAGGGCCAGGGGCACGAGACGACCTACGCTCAGGTCATCGCCAGCGAGCTCGGAATCCCGATGGAAGACGTGATCATCCAGCACTCCGACACCCAGGGCACGCCGTTCGGCTACGGCTCGTACGGCAGCCGGACCTCGTCGGTCGGCATGACCGCGGCGATCAAGGCGGCCGACAAGATCCGGGACAAGGCACGGCGCTATGCCGCGCACATGCTGGAGGCGTCGCCGGACGACATCGAGATCGACGGGGCCGAATACCGGGTCAAAGGCTCGCCCGACCGCAAGAAGACGTTCCAAGAGATCGCCTTCGCGCTCGACCTGGCCTTCGACGCGCCAGAGGGCATGGAGCCGTATCTCGACGAGACGGCCTACTACGACACGCCGAACTGCACGTGGCCGTTCGGCACGCACATCGCGATCGTCGAGATCGACGAGGAGACCGGCGTGGTCGATCTCGTCCGCTACGTGGCGGTCGACGACGTCGGCAACAAGATCAACCCGATGATCGTGGATGGGCAGCTCCACGGTGGCATCGCCCAGGGCGTGGGCCAGGCGTTGTGGGAGGGCGCCGTCTATAGCGACGACGGCCAGCTGCTATCCGGCTCGATGCTCGACTACGCGCTGCCGCGGGCCTCCTGGCTGCCGAACTTCGAGCTCGGCGAGACCGTGACGCCGTCGCCCGTGAACCCGCTCGGGGTCAAGGGCGTCGGTGAAGCCGGGGCGATCGCCTCGACGGCGGCCGCCGCGAACGCCGTCATCGATGCCCTCAGCGGCCTCGGGGTCCGGCACCTCGACATGCCCTACACATCGCAGAAGGTATGGGGGGCGATCCAGACCGCGAAGGGAGGCAAGGCATGATCCCGGCGGCGTTCGAGTATCGACGGGCGACCTCCCTGGACGATGCGTTG
>JAXDKY010000407.1:0-4431 GCA_034666885.1 Chloroflexota bacterium | reverse complement strand
AGGTGACCGCGTGCGTCCCGGCCGGCAGCTTGCCGGACCAGGTGAAGCGCACGCCGCCCTTCCAGTCGGTCCCGCTGGTCGTCATAGCGTGCGCGGTCCCCGCGACCTTGACCCGGACCCAGTCGACCGGCGAGCCCTCGCGATTGCGATAGGTGACCGAGAACGAGATCACGGTGGCCGTGGTGCCGCTCCCCGGTGACGTGCCTGCGTCGGAGAGACGGGTCGGGCCCGCGGCCGCCGACGCTGGGGCGACCAGCGCGAGGAGCAGCGCGACCGCGACAACGAACGCCCCGAGGCCGAACGAGCCACGAGCAGGACGCCCAGGCAGGAGTCCGGTACGTGAGCGCGAGGAGACAGACTGGGGGCTGGTCGGGCGGGGCATCCTGTTCGCGAGGATGGGGCCGCCTCGGTCGGTGGGCAATGGTACGGGGGTCCGGTGGGGACCAGCCGACCGGGCAGGACGGGTCCGCTTGCGACGGGTCGGTGCGGTGGACTGCGGGGTAGCCGCTGGTCCCACCGGCCGCGCCGCTTACCCCCCTTCGGTCATTGAGGTCATGGGCGCGTGCAAGGGAGGATGGCCGCCATGGATCTCATCGTCCCGTCGCGCCCCCTCCAACGCCCCTCGATCGTCCCGCTGGTCGGCGGCACCCTCTTCGGAACCCTGTTCATCGTCGGCGGCCTCGTCATGGCCTACGTGGTCTTTGCGACGCCGTTCCTCCGCTTCGCCATCCCGTCGGGCCGGCCCGACGCCGGCCAGACGGCCATCGCCATCGCGATCTGGGCGGTGGCGCTCGTGGCACCCGCCGGCTTGGTCCTCGCCGGTGCGAACCGACTCGCACGGCTGCTCGCCACCGCACGTGGTCGCGTGCCGCGCCGGTCGAACAACCTCAAGGCCCTCGACAGCCTGCCCGACGACATCACCGTCGCCAGCGGGCTCATGTTGCCGGACGGCCGCCGCGTATCGGACATGGTCATCGGGCCGTTCGGTGCCGCGGTGATCCGGGAGCTGCCGCCGGCCGCCGTGACCCGCATCCGCGGCGACAACTGGCAGGTCCGCACCTCCCGCGGCTGGATCCAGTTGGAGAACCCGCTCGAGCGCGTCGTCCGCGACGGCGAGCGCGTGCGCCGCTGGTTGACCGACGACGACGACTTCCTGATCAAGGTTTATTCGGCGGTCGTCGGGCCCTCACCGACGATCGCGAGGACGTCGAATTGCGCGGTCATCGAGCCGGACCAGCTGGCCGCCTGGATCGCCGCCCTGCCGGCACAGAGGAGCCTCACCCCGGGGCGCCAGCAGCGGGTCCTCGACGCGGTCCGCACCGCCGCCGGCTGACCCGCCTCGGGTGCGGGGCGGACCCGCTCCCTGGGAGCCGGCCCGCCGGATGTACGAAGCCCGCACCTGAGGTGCGGGCTCCCCGATTCGTGAGGCGGCGGGATTAGACTCTGCCCGATGGGGGAGTAGCCCAGTTGGTTAGAGGCGCCGAGCTTATACCTCGGAAGTCGGTGGTTCGAGTCCACCCTCCCCTACCAGGAACCTGACCGGCCCCCGGGCGCAGCGACCGCGCTGGGGTCAGTCGCCGTTGAGCAGCTTGCCGGCGATCGACTTCAGGCTCAGCGCGCGCGGGCGAAGGCTCAGTGGCTGATGGTGGCCGTCGTGGGCGTGCCCACCGTCGCGTCCTTCGACGATGGCGCCACCCGGCGCCCAGGCGCGGGCCGGCAGCGTCGACGCGAACTGGCGCTCGTCATCGGTCTGGTAGGCATCGATCGGCAGGTCGTCCGGATCGAAGGGCCGCGGGACCGTCGCGACCGGAGCAACGGGACGTGCATAGGCCGGGGCTCCGTAGAGCTTCGGCAACGCGACGTGCTGCTCGTCGATGGACACGCAGAGGACCTCGAGGGGACGGTGCGATGGCGGCCGGATGCCCGGTACCCGCTGGATGATAGCCATCGAAGCGTATCGCGGAATGGTACGGATGGACCACAGTCGCTCGCGGCCGCATATCGGATGTGGTGCGTCGGCGCGCCATCCTCGACGCTCAGCCGAGGAGCGGGCGGACCATCTGGATGGCGACGACCATCACGAGCCACGCGATCGGCACGGCCGCGAAGAAGCCGAGGGCCGCGCTCCAGGCGCTCCGCCTTCGGACCGTGCCGGAGCCGCTCGGCTGCGGCACGACGAGATACGTCACGACGGTACCCACGATGAGCACGACGAACGCGTAGCCGGCCAGCGCGAGCACCCGCAGGTCGCCGCCGGGCAACGTGGAGCCGTGGGATAGCGCGAGGTCGTACCCGACGTAGGCCGTGGCCAGGACCACCGCCACGACCAGGCTCGACAGCACGGCCCGGACGATCGGTCGCGGGGCATGGCGGAACTGGCGCCAGCGGACTTCCGCCCAGGATCGCTGCCGAACCGGCACTCCGGGCCCACGGCCGCCGGGGCCGCCGGGGCCACGCGGGCCGCCAGGGCTGCCGGGATCGCCGGGACCGCCGGGACCACCACCGTCGCCGAGCGCGGGCGACCCACCAGCGTCCCGCGGCGCCGTCACCCCTGCCCCAGGATCGTCAGCCCGCGACGCGGCGGCAGGGTCTCGGGCGTGTGCGCGGCGAGGAGTGCGACGGCCGCGACCAGTCGATCCAGCTCCGCTTCGGTGTTGAAGAAGCCCACGCTGATCCGCACTCCGTCGACGAGCGGCACGGTCCGGGCGACCGCGAACACCCTCGCGCCCAGCTCGTCGAGCGCGGCGTCGGCCGTCCAGCCGGCGATACGGAAGGTGACCAGCGTCGCCATCCGTTCGCGCGGCGTCAGGAGCTCGACCCCGTCGATCGCCGCCAGCCGGTCGGCCGCCAGGCGGGCCATCGCCGTGCCCCGCTCGTAGATCCAGTCCAGCCCGACGAACATGCTCAGCCAGCCGATCGAGCGGGCCATACCCACGATCGATGGCCGATGGAAGTTCGACGACTCGAACCGCCGCGCATCCGGCCACGGGACGGCGACCCCGCGCTGATCGACCGTCTCGAACGAGAAATGCCCGCCGAACGCCGGTGCGAGGCGGTCGCGCACGCCGGGCGCCACGGCCACGGCGCCCATACCCTCCGGACCGAGCAGCCACTTCTGGGCCGAGATGGCATACACGTCCGCGCCCGTCGCCGCCAGCTCGACCGGGATGGCGCCGACGCTCTGGGCCCCGTCGACGACGAGGATCGCGCCGCGCGCGTGGGCGATCTCCGCGATTCCGGCGATCGGCATGACGGCACCGGACGCCCACAGGACATGGGAGATGGCCACGAGCCGCGTTCGCGCATCGATCGCCGCGTCGAACGCGGCGAGCACCGCATCGGGGTCATCCGCCGCGCCGACATCGACGAAGTCGACCTCGACCCCGAGCCGGTCGCGCAGGTTGACCAGTGCCCCGATGCCGCCCGGGTGCTCGAGGCTGGTCGTCACCGCGCGATCGCCGGCCTTCCAGTCGAGCGCCCAGGTGCCGATGTTCATGCCGTCGGTCGTCGAGTGCGTGAGGGCGATGTCGGCCGAGTCGGCGACGAGGACCGCGGCGACCGCCGCGCGCGCTTCGGCCATCCGCTGCAGCGTCTCGAGGAAGTAGTCAGGGTGGGCTCGACCGGTCGTCAACTCGTAGGTCGAGAGCTGGGCCATCGCCGCGGCCGTCTCTGCGGGCAAGGGCCCGACGGACCCCGTGTTCAGGTAGATGCCGGCTTCGAGCGCGGGGAGGGCCGCCCGGACCGCGGCCAGGCGGTCCGCATCGGGCGGGAACGGGGCGACCACCGCCGTATGATACCGACGATGTCCGGCCTGGCCCGCCCCGAGCTCCTCGCCACGACCGACTGGCTGGCCGAGAATCTGGGCCGCCAGAGCGTGCGGCTGCTGGATGCCCGCTGGCGGCCCGACGGCACCGGCGCCGACACCTACCAGGCTGGCCAGATCCCGGGTGCCCGCTACGTCGACTGGCGGGTGGACCTGGTCGAGGAGTACGAGGACTCCGATGCGATCCGGCTGGCCAGCCCCGACCGCGTCGCGGCGCTGGCGGCCCGGACCGGGATCGGCGAGGGCAAGACGGTCGTCATCTATGACGATACCCACGGCCTCTACGCCGCCCGCGTGTGGTGGTCGCTGCAGGCCTATGGCCTGGACCAGGTCCGCATCCTCGATGGCGGGTTCCCGGCTTGGGAGGCCGAGGGGCGGCCCGTCACGCGTAGCCTGAACGACGGCATCGAGCTGGCGGTCTCGCCGTTCACGCCGCGGGGCCCCAATCGCATGCACCTCACGACCTCGGACGTGCGCGGGATGCTCGGCGCCCCGAGTGTCGCGCTACTCGACGCCCGGGCGCCCGCCGAATACCGGGGATTCGAGGGCAATACCCGCCGACTGGGACACATCCCGGGCGCCATCAACGTGCCGGTCGGCTCGATGAC
>JAXDKY010000406.1:0-3571 GCA_034666885.1 Chloroflexota bacterium | reverse complement strand
TGGGGTCGGCTCGAGGCGAGCGTCTGGCCCGGGCAGGCCCCGGCTGCGGCAGGGGGACTTGCGGTCGACGCGGCGCGGCGGGCTGCCGAGACTGCCGCGTCGGTGCGGGCCTCGGCGGGATGACGGCCTGACGGCTTACGGCTCGTCGAGCTCGTCCGGCTCCTCCTCGAACGCTTCCTCGGTCGTCGACTCCGGCGGCAGGACGCGATCGAGGTCCTCGATCTCCTCGTCCTCCTCGTCGTCCTCGAGGTCCTCCTCGAGCTCCATCTCCTCGCGCACGAGGGTGCCCTTCGTGTACGGGCGCAGGTCGGTCGACTTGGCCGCGGTCGGGAAGCTGACCTTGCCGTAGTTGGACGGATCCTGGAACGTCTCGCGGATGATGAGGCGGACGTCCTTGTCGCCGAGGCTCGTCACGCCCGCGGCGTACTTGTTGCCATCGGCCATGAGCTTGAGCAGGCGGGCCGCGACGCGCGGTTCGACGACACCGATGCGCATGCCGTTGCTGAACGCGATGAGCCGGTTCTTCTCCGGCGTCAGCTCGACCGCGTCGCCCGGGTTGACCTGGGCCAGCTCCTTCGGCGTCGCGAGGTCGGTGAGGAACGCGAAGCCGGTCTTGCCGGTCTCCTCGACGAAGATCGACACCGGGGCCTTGCTGCCCTCCTGGGCCGGGACGGTCTTCTCGCCCGCGGCGTTGAGCAGCACCTTGAGCCGGTCGATGTTGCGCTCGGCGATGCGGTTGGTCGGGTCGAGCGCGAGGGCCGTCTGATAATGCTCGCGGGCCTCGCCCAGCAGGCCCTGCTCCCAGAGCGCCTTGGCGAGGCGGTTCTCCGCCTCGGCGTCGGGCCCGAGCTCCAGCAGCTTGCGGTTCGTGGCAGCCGCGTCGGCCCACTCGGCCGCCGAGGCCTGGGTGATGGCCTGCTCGGCCAGCTGTCGCTTCTGGCGGGTCAGGTTGACCGGGCTCTGGGGAGTCGTCTCGACGTCGGGGAAGGTCACAGGCGGGTCGTTCCTTTCGGGCGCGTGCGGCTGGGGCTCGGTGTTCGGGTCGTCGCGACGCGGCTCGTCGCGCTGGGTCGTCGGATCGGGGGCGCGCGACGGTCGCGTGGGGTCGCTGCGCGAGCATCGAGTTCTAGCACCGGTGAGCCGGCGCGTCAAACGACGGGGCCGGCGTAGGCTGGGAGCGCGGCCCGGTAACGAGGCGGCCCGTCACGCGTCTGCCCCACGAGTCCCGCCCCTGAGGAGTTCGTCCATGTCCCGTCGCCGAGCCCTGCTCGTCACGACCTTGATCGCCATCCCGCTGCTCGCCTATGGGGCCGGGAGCGCGGTCGTGTGGGACAAGCTGACCGCCGTCCCGGACCACTGCGGCGGCCGCTGGACGCTGAACACCCCGCAGTCGTTCGAAGCTCCCCCCGAATACGCGCTCGACACGACGCCCTGGCGCATGCCGGCGCCAGAAGAGGTGCGCATCCCCAGCCGCGACCCGGGGATCGACGTGGCCGCGTGGTGGATCCCCGCCGCCGCGAGCGCATCGGGCGCACCCGCGCCGACGGTGATCGTCGTCCACGGGTTCACCGCCTGCCGCCACGATCACGCGGTCCTGCTGCCCGCCGGCATGCTCTACCAGCACGGGTTCTCGGTCCTCCTCATCGACCTGCGGGACCATGGTGACTCGACACGGGAGGACGGCCGCTTCGCCGGCGGCACCGATGAGTACCGCGACGTCCTTGGTGCGTGGGACTGGATCCAGACGGCGCAGGGCGTCGACGCCGCGTCGATCGGCCTGGTCGGCGTGTCGCTGGGCGCGGCGACGGTCCTGCTCGCCACCGGCCAGGAACCAGGCGTGGCCGCGGTCTGGGAGGACTCCAGCTACGCGGACCTGCCGAGCGCCATCGACGCCGAACTGAACCGCAACGGGTATCCGACCTTCCTGGCCTTCGGCGGCGTGCTGGCGGCACGGCTGATCTCGGGCGACGACCTCACGTCGTATAGCCCGCTCGATGCCGTCGCGCGGCTCGACGGGCGCCCGATCGCCATCACGCATGGCACCGCCGACACGCGCCTCAGCGTGGACTACGGCCACCGCCTGGAAGCCGCCGCGCGGGCGGGCGGCGGCCCGGTCGATGCGTGGTACGTCGACGGCGCCGAACACACGGAGGCGATGCTGACCCACAGCGCCGAGTACGAGCGGCGGCTCGTCGACTTCTTCGAGCGGTCGCTGGCTACGGCCGGGTCATGAGGTTGAGCGCCACGACCACGATCCCCAGCACGACGAGCAGGATCGTCTGCCACAGCCAGCCGAGATCGCGCCGCCGCGCCGGCGCCGCGCCGTGGAAGGCGTCCCACAGGTAGAAGGTGAGCGTCAGCAGCGCCGGTCCGAGCAGCCGCGGGACCTCGATGAAGCGAACGGCGGCGGCACCGATGGCGATCGCCGCGGCATAGGTCCCGGCCGACCACAACGCATCGCGCACGTTCGCGACGCGCAAGGCCGCCGCCCGGTACCCGAGCAGGAACGCGATGACCGCGTCGCCCGCGGCGAGAACGACCAGGTCCCGTTCCGACAGGGGCGCGCCACCGGCTCCCGGCGAGCCGGGCTGCGCGAGGCCGCCCGGGATCGTGGCCGCCACGCCGACGAAGCCCAGGAACGCGACGACCAGCGTCGTGACGAGCACGGTCGTGCGCGCCTCGGCATCGAGCCCGGCCGGCGACGCCAGGATACGGGCCTCGAGCGCGAGGCAGCGATCCACGATGACTCCTGTGATGAGCAGGGCCGGCGCCAGGCCGAGACCGAACGGGACGAGGCGGATGGCACCGACGCAGGCGACCGCAGCCACGGCCGGCAGGATCAGCGACTCGATCGGGACGCCCGCGCCGCCGCCCTCGGCTCGCGCGCCCGTGTCGGCGAGGACCTGCAGCGTGCCGACCAGGACCGCGCCCAGCAGGAAGATCGCCACGAACCAGACGGCGGGTGGCTCGATGAGCCGGGAGAGCCCGACCACCGTGACCGCGACGAGCGCGAGGTCGCGGCGGGCGGTCTCGTCCTCGCGCCGCGCGGCGAGCAGGCGGGCGTTGCTCATGCGCGTCCGGGCTTCCCGGCGACCCACGCCAGCAGGTCCGCCCGCGAGCGCGCGTTGAGGACGTGGCGCGGCTCGACCCAAGCGCGGCGGGCCTGGCTGATGCCCAAGCGCAGGTGGTCGAACTCGGCCGTCTTGTGCGCGTCCGAATCGATCGAGATGGTGCAGCCGACCTCGATGGCGCGCCGCGCGCGCTCGACGGTCAGGTCCAGCCGGTGCGGCGAGCCGTTCATCTCGAGGACCGTGCCGGTTCGCGCCGCCGCCGCGTAGACCACGTCCCAGTCGAGATCGAGATCGTCGCGCGTCCCGATCATCCGCCCCGAGGGATGGGCGATGACGTCGACGTGCGGGCTCTCGATCCCGTTGAGCGTCCGGCGCGTCAGCTCCGCGCGAGACTGCCGTCGCGAAACATGTACCGAGGCCACGACCAGGTCGAACCGCTCGAGGAGCTCGTCCGGGTAGTCGAGCGCGCCGTCGGCGCGGATCTCGAGCTCGCAGCCATG
>JAXDKY010000405.1:0-8290 GCA_034666885.1 Chloroflexota bacterium | reverse complement strand
ACGACCTCCTCGGGCCGGCCGGTACCCAGCTCAGGGTGGAACCGAGTGCATGTCAGAACCCGGAGCGGCGGACCGCGTTCGACGGCGACGTCGACGAGGAGCGGCCGAAGGTCGTACTCGACGCTGGCGTCACCTCGTGAGCGTCGCCGTGGAAGCTCGGACGCGGCCAGCAGATCGGCCGCAGCCTGGCGGAGGCGATCGACCGGGGGGTTCCCCGAGAGGACGACCTCGTAGTCGGCGGCGGCGACGCGGCCGGCCAGCGGCGGACCGGCGAGCCAGACGTCATGGAGCTCGACCAGGCGCCAGCCGGCCGGCACGAGACCGGCAAATGCCTCGCGGACGCGCCAGGCGGGCCAGCGCTCGCTCAGGACGATATCGATGAGCTCCCCGTTCGCGGCCATGCCGATCGGGAGCGGGGCGCCGAACGCGATCCGCGGCCGCGGTCGCGCGCCCTCGGTCCAGGCTACCGGCAGGCCCGCCGCCTCGATGGCGCTGACCCAGTCGTCGGCGAGCTCTCGCTGCGCCTTCTCGGTCGCATCGGACGCGCGGGCCACGACCAGACGCCAGCGCTGGCGTGGCTCGGCGGGACGCTCGGGGCGCTCGGACACGTCTGGTAGTCTGCCCGACGATGGACGAGCCCGAACGGTCCCCGGTAGACCGCGAGCTCGCCCAGGACGCCGCGGAGTCCGAAGCGTCGCCCCCCACCGACTGGGTCGCGGCGCTGCCGCCTCCCCCGTTCATCGACGCGGCGGCCCCTCCCGGCTCTCCGCCCCGCTTCGCACCGCTGTCGCCGCGGGTCGCGGTCCTGATCGCCGTCGGGCTCGTTGTCGTGGCCTTGCTGTGGATGGCGCGCGATGCGGTCCGTCCGTTCGTCGTGGGGCTGCTGTTCGTTTATCTGCTCGAGCCGCCGGTGACGTGGCTCGTGCGGCGCGGCCTACGCCGGACCCTGGCCATCCTGCTCGTCTATGTCGTGGCGGTGCTGGCCATCGTCGAGGCGATCAGCCTGACCCTGACGCCACTCGTCAACGAGGGGATGCGGTTCGTGCAGGACCTGCCCGGGCTCGCGGAGCAGCTGCAGGCGCAGATCGAGCGCCTGTCGGAGGTCTACGCTCGCCTGCAGCTCCCTGATGCGATTCGCGAATGGATCGACTCGCTGATCGCGGGCATCGGGCAGGGCGGGAGCGGCGCGCCCCCTATCGACATCTCCATCTTCTTCCCCGTCCTGACCGGCGCCGGCAGCTTCATCGGCGCGATCTTCGGCTACCTCCTGTTGCCGGTATGGGTGTTCTACCTCCTCAAGGACCGGGTGGCCCTGACGGACCAGTTCGACCGAAGCCTCCCGGCAAGCTGGCGGTTCGACGTGTGGGCCATCCTGCGCATCGCCCGGCGCGTATTCGGGCAGTGGGTCCGGGCCCAGCTCGTGCTCGGATTCGCCGTCGGGGCGTTGACGTTCGTCGGGCTCATCGTGCTCAGTCGGCTGGTCGATCCGGTGTTCGGGCGATACGCGGTCCTCCTGTCGGTCACCGCCGGGATCCTTGAACTGCTGCCGATCATCGGCCCGATCATCTCGGCCGTGCCGGCCGTCCTGCTCGCGGCAACGGCCGGCCTCGAACCCGTGATCGCCGCGCTCGTCCTGTACACGCTCGTCCAGCAGGTCGAGAACAACCTCCTCGTGCCCAAGATCCAGGGCGACGCCGTCGAATTGCACCCCGCGGCGGTCATGTTCGCGATCATCATCGGCGGGGCACTCGCGGGGCTCCTGGGGGCGATCCTGGCCCTGCCCGTCACCGCCGCCGCTCGCGACGTGGTGCGCTACCTGTTCCGGCGCCTCAGCCCCGACGCGACGCACACTCTCGCGGCATCGATCGCCGACCTGGGACTGGAGGCGCACCCCGGCCTCCCTGCGTCGACCGCCCCAATGCCGGCGGAGACCGTGGCGTGAGTCAGCCGGACCCCTACAAGATCCTCCAGGTCGACCCGGAGGCGGAGGACGAGGTCATCGGCGCCGCCTACCGGCGCCTCGCTCGCAAATATCACCCGGACACGGCCACGGGCGCGGAGGCCGTCGGTCGGATGGAGGCGATCAACGCGGCCTGGGAGGTCCTCGGCAACCCGAAACGGCGGGCCGCCCACGATCGGCAGCGGGCGCTCGATGCCGCGATCGCCCGGAGCGCGGCAGATCGGGGCGGCAGCGGCGATCCGTCGCCGCCGACGTCCGCTGGGGCCCGAGCGGGCGGCGGGGTGCGCCCAGGGGCCCCGTCGTCCGGCCCGAAGGGACCCGCCAGCGGGCCACGACCGCCCGAGCCCGAGATGGTGTCCCGCGACTGGTCGAGCGGCCGCTCGTCGGTCGGGGGTGGCTACGACCCCTCGATGCGCACGGCCGATGGGACGGGCGCCGCCGGGCGGCCACCGGGGAATCCGTCAGGGAGCGTCATGAACTTCGGGCGCTACGACGGCTGGTCGCTCGGGGAGATCGCTCGCTCGGACCTCGAGTACCTCGAATGGCTCGACCGGATGCCGATCGGGCGGCCATATCGCGACGAGATCGACGCGATCCTGCGGCAGAGCGGGCGCCGTCGCTCGGCAGCGGCGGAGACGCGCGACCGGCGAGGGCTGTTCCGCCGCCGGTGAACCGGTGGGACCACGCAGTCGGGGGACCACGCGGTCGGGCGTACCGGTTAGGCGGACGTGATGATCACCACTCCGCGCGGGTCTGGCGGATGTTGATGCTCTGGAGGATCCCCAGGCCGATGGCCATGCTCACCAGAGACGCCCCGCCGTGCGTGACGAATGGCAGCGGGATACCGGTGATCGGCATGATGCCCATGACCATCCCGACGTTGACGACGAGCTGGAACAGCACCATCGAGGCCACGCCGGCCGCGAACATCGTCCCGAACGGGTCGCGCGACCGCCAACCCGCCACGAGCACGCGCCACAGCAGCAGCGCAAACAGGACGAACAGCACCACGCCGCCGATGAAGCCGAGCTCCTCGGCGAGGACCGAGAAGACGAAGTCGGTGGTCTGGACGGGGAGGAAGTCACCCTGGGCCTGCGTCCCGTTGGTCAGGCCACGCCCGAACCACCCGCCCGAGCCGACTGCGATCTGCGACTGATAGAGCTGATAGCCGGATCCCGTGATGTCCGGGGTCGGGTTCAGGAAGGACGTGAGGCGTTCCTTCTGGTAGTCACGCAGGATGTACGTCCACGCGATGGGGATCATCGCCACGACCCCAGCGCCAAGCGCCCCGAGCCACATCAGGCTGGCACCCGACATCCAGAGCATGCCGGCGAGGATGGCCGCGAACACCAGGGAGGTGCCCAGGTCCGGCTGGAGCATCACGAGCACCAGGGGCGGGCCGACGAGCACGCAGGCTCCGAGGATCGTCCGCAGCGAATCGAGCTTGGCCTGACGGCTCGCGAGGTACTGGGCGAGCACGATGATCATCAGGATCTTCGCGAGTTCGCTGAACTGGAAGGTCAGGGGACCGATGTTGATCCAGCGGGCGGATCCGCCGATGCCATCGCCGATCGCGAGGGTCAGCCCGAGCAGGCCCAGCTGCAGGGCGTAGACCGGCCACGACAGCGTCTTGAACCAGCGATAGTCGAAGAAGGTGGCCAGGATGAACGTGACGGCCGCGATGCCCGCCCACATCAGGCCTCGGGTGAACGTCGTCCCCGCGTCGAGCGGGCTGACCCCGTTCTCGACGCTGTTCGTGTAGGCCATCACCAAGCCGATGGCGACGAGCAGCCCGGCGAACGTGGTGAGCTGGAGATCGAACGCACGCCATGCGGCACCGACCGACTTGGCCGCCCAATCGGTGACGCGGACTGGCTCGGCTCGGATGACGCCCATATCAGTCCTGTGAGTAGAAGTTGCCGCGTTCCAGCAGTGCCGGAAGACGGTAGTCCTTCTTGATCCCGTAGTGCAGCTGGAAGAAGTACTTCACGATCTCGGTCGCCGCGTTGCCCTTGGTCCGTGAGTCGTACGCGAAGGCCATCACCACGAGCTTCGAATCGTGGTTGTCGAACGAGCCATTCACCGGATCCTTGGGCGTGAAGCCAACGAAGAACGAGGAGTACGGCAGGCGGCCCTGGGCGTCCGGCCGCCCGAATTCGGCGGTACCGGACTTCCCGGCCACCTTGATCGGGAGGTCGACCAGGTTGTAGGTGTGGCGCAGGGTCACGGTCGAGCGGGCGGCGTTACGCATCACGCGCAGCACGCTCGGACGGACATCCAGTTCGTGCAGGACCTTGGGCGCGAAGGGCCGGATCACCGTGCCATCGGGCCCAACGACGTCGCGCACGATCTGCGGCTGGTACAGCGTCCCGCCATTGGCCAGTGCCGCGTAGGCGTTGATGAGCTGGAGGGGGGTCACCGCGTCGTAGCCCTGGCCGATCCCGGCCTGGTACGTCTCGCCTGGGAAGATCTCGGCGCCGAGGGCGTCCTGCTTCCAGGCGTTGGTCGGGACGATGCCGGACACCTCGCTCGGCAGATCGACCCCGGTCGGCGCGCCAAACCCGTACTGGTTGGCCCAATACCCGAGACGGTCGATGCCGAGCATCCCGGACAGCTGATAGAAGAACGTGTCGCTGGAGTGCCCGAATCCGCAATAGATGTCGCAGCCGCCCCAACCGCGATGGTTCCATTCCCAGAACTTCGTGGCCCCGAGCGTCAGGAAGGGCTTCGTCATGACCTGCGTGGTCGGCGTGATCTTGCGATCGGCGAGGGCCCCGGTCCCGGCGACGAGCTTGTAGGTCGATCCCGGGGCGTAATGCGCCTGGATCGCGTGGTTCAGGAGCGGCTTGTCCTTGTTCTTGAGCAGCTTCGCGTAGTCGGCCGTACTGATCCCACGAGCGAACTTGTTGTTGTCGTACGTAGGCAGGCTGACCATCGCGAGGATCTCGCCGGTCTGCGGGTTCATGGCGATGACCACGCCCCGGGTCATGCCGATCTTCTGCATCGCCCACTTGAGGGCCTTCTCGGCGTCCTTCTGCGCTCGGGTGTCGATCGTCAACGTGAGCGATGCGCCCGGTTCCGCGTCCTGGACGGTCTGCAGCACTTGGGTTCGACGACCGGTGGCGTCTCGGGCCACGCTCTCGGAGCCGTAGGTGCCGCGGAGCTCGGTCTCGTATTGCGATTCGAGGCCCATCTTGCCCAACAGGTCGTCGGGCAGATAGCCACTCGCCCGGAGGTCGGGCAACTGCTCAGCCGAGACGGGACCGGTGTACCCGAGGAGCTGCGACATCAGGGGGCCATCGGTGTAGCGCCGGCGCGCCTCGACCGCGACCTCGACGCCCGGCAGGTCGAAGCCGGCCTCCGAGATCAGCTGCGCCGTGGACTGGTCGACGTCCTGGGCCACCCGGACGAGGTCGAAGGCGGAGCCGAGATTGCCATCGATCGCCGCGTTGATCTCCGACGGATCCGTGGAGAGGAGCGCCGCCAATCGCGCCACCACGGCGTCTCGCTGCGTGTTCGGGAGGTCCGCCGGACGGATCTTGACCGCGAACGTCGGCACGTTATCGACCAGCAGCCGGCCGTTCCGGTCGTAGATCAGCCCGCGCGGAGCGGGAATCGCCTCGAGAACCGTACGTTGGCGGGTCGAGATCGCCGAGTACTCGGTGCCGTTCGCGATCTGCAGGTAGAACATCCGCGCGGTGAGCGTCCCGACCGACAGCACCACGACCAGGGAGAACACGAGGTACCGCGAGAATCGGCGGTCCGGGATCGTGCTGCGGTCGAGGGCGGTGTTCACCAATCGACTCGTTCCTGTTCCATCCGGCGGTCGTGCACGGCGATCGTCAGCGGTCCGACGATCGCGCCGATGATGGCGTCATACACGGCGCTGGGAAGCACCGTGCCCAAGGGATCGGCGACGGGAATGGGGGCGCCAAGGGCGCCGAATGCGATGAACAGGATCATGGAGTACCCGAGACTGAGCACGAATACGGCACCGATCGGGACGATCGGACGCAATCGAGCGAGAGAGCGCGCCAGGATCGACGCGCCACCGATGCAGACCAGGAGCGCGAACGCGGTCGAGCCGAGTGGTCGTTGTGCCAGGACATCAAGTGCGAGTCCCCCGACGAAGGCCCACGCCAGCCCGGCTTCGACGCCGACCGCGATCGCGACGATCACGCCCAGCACGAGCACCGGGTGCGGCTGCGCATCTTCGATTCGGAGGTATGGAACTACCGATAGTTCGATCAGGGCCGTCACGACCGCGCCGACCGCGGCGAGTAGCAAGGTCATCAGACGGGTCGTGTTCCTCGGCGACAGGGCCTGAAGGTTGCGCCCGCCTGCTCGGTACACCTACGAACGACCGAATCGGCGGCGACGATCCGCGGAAGTATCCCATGGACCAACACTTCGGGCAACGGCGCGCGCTGGCCGCGCTGGCCCCCGCTCAAGCCCTCCGGCGTGCCGTTTCACGTGAAACAAGCGGCGGCGATAAGCGGCAGCTACGAGCCCGCTGCGAGCCTGTACGCCCGCCCACGGACCGGAGGCCGAACGGCCATCGATGATAGAATTCAATCTCGTGATAGCGCCCCGGGCAGGCCACTGAGTGGGCCAGACGATCGCTTGCGCAAACCAGAAGGGCGGCGTCGGCAAGACCACGACGGTGGTGAATCTGGCGAGCTACCTCGGCCTCCTCGGTGACCGCGTTCTGGTGATCGATCTCGATCCTCAGGGCAACGGAACCAGCGGGTTCGGGGTTGACCGTTCCAAGGTGGAACGCTCGATGTACGACGCCATCGTCGATGACGTTCCCCTCAGCGAACTCATCGTCCAGGGCGCGGCCGACGGCGTCGACCTCGTTCCCTCCGCCATCGCGCTCGCGGGAGCCGAGTTGGAGCTCGCTGCCGCGACGGCTCGCGAACGTCGACTCAGGCGACTGGTGGAGCCCCTCAGCGCCACCTATGACGTGATCTTCATCGATTGCCCGCCATCGCTTGGGCTGCTCACGGTCAATGCCCTGACCGCCGCCGACGCGGTTCTGATCCCGCTCCAATGTGAGTACTACGCACTCGAGGGTTTGACCCAGTTGCTCGCCACCATCGATCTCGTCCGGGATCACCTGAATCCGCATCTGGCCCTTGATGGGGTCGTGCTGACGATGTACGACGCCCGGACCAACCTGTCGTCCGACGTCGCTGCCGAGGCACGCCGACATCTCGGGGACACCGTCTACGAGACCGTCATCCCGCGCAGCGTGCGGCTTTCGGAGGCACCGAGCCACGGCCTGCCGATCACGCGCTACGCCCCGGAATCTCGTGGTGGGGCCGCATACGAGCGGCTGGCACACGAGTTCCGCGCCCGTTCCGGCCGCGAAGGCCCTCCGGCGATCCCGACGGACAGCGACGTCCGCGATGCAGCGATGGTGATGTCATGACGGTTCGACCCGAACGCGCGCACGGCCTCGGTCGCGGCCTGTCGACGCTCATCCCGCAGCGCAACGGTGGGCAGCCGGGGCCCATGGATATCGCGATCGACCGCATTCGGCCGAATCCGCACCAGCCGCGGCGCCGCTTCGACGAGGCCGAGCTTGCGACCCTCACGGAGAGCGTCCGCGAGCACGGGATCCTCCAGCCGATCCTCGTGACCGAAACCATCGACGGCTACCGGCTGGTCACCGGCGAGCGCCGCCTGCGGGCCGCCTCCGCGGCCGGCCTTGAGCGCATCCCGGCCATCGTGCGCCAGCTGGACGACCGGGCGCAGCTCGAGGTCGCATTGATCGAGAACCTGCAGCGCGAGGACCTCGACGCCATCGAGGCCGCACGCGGGTTCCGACGCTTGATCGATGAGTTCGGCTTCAGCCAGGACACGATCGCCGCGCGCGTCGGCCGTGCCCGATCGACCGTGGCGAACACGCTCCGACTTCTCGAGCTTGCCCCGTCCGTGCAGGCTGCGGTCGGTGACCGGCGGATCAGCGAAGGCCACGCCCGCGCCCTGGGAGGGCTCTCGGTCGATCACCAGGACCATGTCCTGGGCACGGTCGTCGACCAGGATCTGTCCGTCCGCCAGACCGAAGAGCTCGTTCGCCGGCTGCGTGAGCCTCGGCCCGCCGCCGCCGCGGCCCGCCCGGAGCCGGCCTCCAGCGGCGATCCCGACCTCGAGCGGGTCGAGGAGGACCTGCGCCGGGCGCTCGGGACGAAGGTCAGTCTGGCCCGGTCCCGCCGTGGGGGCCGGATCGTGATCGAGTACTACAGCGACGAAGAACTCGGGCGCTTGTACGACCGCCTGACCGGAGGGAACGCGTGACCGAATCGAGCAGGGCCGCCAGCGGAT
>JAXDKY010000404.1:0-4612 GCA_034666885.1 Chloroflexota bacterium | reverse complement strand
GGTGGCGTCGCGGTCATCAAGGTCGGCGCGGCCACCGAGGTCGAGCTCAAGGAGAAGAAGCACCGCATCGAGGATGCACTCTCGACGACCCGCGCGGCCGTCGAAGAGGGCCTCGTCGCCGGCGGTGGGACCACGCTCCTGCAGGCCATCCCGGCCCTCGACAAGCTCAAGCTCGATGGAGACGCCCAGGTGGGTGTCGATATCGTCCGCAAGGCGCTCGAGGCGCCCGCCCGGCAGATCGCCGAGAACGCCGGGGCGCCCGGCGAAGTCGTCGTCGAGAAGGTCAAGGGTCTCCCGGCCGGTCACGGCTACGACGCCCTGAAGGGCGAGTACGGGGACCTGTTCAAGAAGGGCATCGTGGACGCCGCCAAGGTGACCCGTTCGGCCCTCCAGAACGCCGCCTCCATCGCCGCGATGGTGCTCACGACCGAGACGCTCATCACCGACTTGCCTGAGAAGGCCGCGGCCGGTGCCGGCGCCGGTCACGATCATGGCGGTGGCGGGGGGATGGACTTCTAGTCCTGCATCCGTCGTACACGCTCGAAGGCCCCGGCATCGCCGGGGCCTTTGGATTCCGGGCTGTGCGCCACAGCGGGCGGCGTCACTTCCTGAGCGAGATCGGGAACGGCCCGAACGATGAGATCCACGTTCCCGCTTCGCCGGACACCTCGAGCCGAGCGGTCGCCTTACCGCCGGCGAACTTGCCGTTCAATGAGCGAACTTGAAGCGTCCACGGATACGAGGTGCCCGGCACGCATCCGGTGCTGGGCTGTATGGCGCCCTGGCCATTGACGATGAAGCGGCCGACCGGCTGGGCGAGGGACAGCTCGACCGTATCGACGGTCGACGCCAGATTGCACGAGTACGTCCCGCTGACCGTCGCCATTCCCGTCCTGGCGTCGACCGAGGCGATCGGGTTGACGGTGCCCCCGAAGCTCAGACCCTGCGTCGCGCTGAACTGAAGGGTGCCGCCGCTGCCACAGCAGTCGCCGATCATGATGTAGTAGGTCGTCGATGGCGCAGCGGCGAATGAGATCTCGCCGTACCCGCAAGCCGCGAACGCGCCCGTCGGTGACGTGGCAGTCACGTACATGACGGCCGTGTAGTCGCTTGCGAGCGTGCTAAGGATCACGTGGGGGTTCGCAGTGGGACCCGCGTTGAACGTGTACCAAACCGTATTCGTGAGCGGCCCACAGTAGCGCGACGGGTCGGCCGGATCGGGCGTCGCCGTCGTCGTGTCGAGCGTGTCCGCGAACGGCAAGGAGCCGATCACGATGGGTGTCAGGCTTGAGTCGTTCGCCGGTTGGGCAAGCACGGTCCCCGCGGTCACTGCGAGCATCATGAGTACGCCCACCGACATCGTCCCCAATCGTCGCATCATCGGACACCCTCCTGGCTAAGCGATCTCGCGGTGCCATTGATCGACCGTATCGACGAAGGGCAGCGATGCCGCACCCTCTGGATCTGGGTACGGACTCAGCGTGGGATCGCAATCAACCCGTTGACGCCCAGAGCCACCAGGCGTTACAGCCAAGCACGCGCAGCCGTACGCGATCCGGAAGTCCGCGCGCTGTGCTGGCCACGAGCGTCCCGCCGCAGCGGCCCGCTCGACAGCAAGACCGCCGCGGGGGCAGTGCGCGAACTAGCGCTTCGCGCCCTTCAGTGTGCCGGTGAGCCGGTCCGCATCGGGGTCATAGACCGCGCACTGGACTGATCGATCCCCTTGGCTCCAGCCGTCGGCACTCGGGCTCAGCCAGTACACAGAGTCCACAGCTCGTACAGGTGATGCTCGAATCGTCGTTCACGGTCGAGCACCGCGGGCATTTCCAGCTCTTGGCCTCGGTCGATCCCACTTCGATCGAGCGAGCGAAACGGCGGCCCTACCTCGGGCTCCCGTCACCACCATACCGTCGGGCAACGACGCGTCAAGGCACCCATCGTCACGGGTCGTGGACGCCCGCGGTCATACTCGACCGAGAGCCGGCGATGCCGGGCCGCAGGGGAGGGACCGCATGTACCGCATCCGCCGGTTCGGCGTCATCAAGACCGCCACGGTCGTGGCCATCATGTACATGGTCATCGTGGGCGTGTTCGTCGCCCCATTCGCCCTGCTGGGCCTTTTGATCGCCCCGTCCCAGGGCGGTGCCGGGACGGCCGCGGGGATCGTCGCCTTCGGGTTGCTCGCCATCTTCGGGTATGGGTTGCTGGGCTGGGTCTTCACAGCGGTAGCGGCGGCCATCTACAACCTTGCCGCTCGGTGGGTCGGTGGCATCGAGGTCGAGATCGAGCATGTCGTGCCGCCCGCGCCGCCGCCCGTCTGGATGACCTCGACCGCGCCTCCGGCTCCGCCACCGACCTCGGCCGCGCCGCCTACACCGAGTCCGACCGCGCCACCCGCGCCGCCCGCCCCGCCCGCGGCACCCCCGCCGTCGGCCCCGCCCGCGGCCGGCTGACCGGATGCTCGTCATCTCCCAGGCTCGCGCCGCCGCCCTCGCCATGGTCTTGGTCGTCGGGACGCTGGTCGCGGCCTGCCAGAGCGCCCCGACGCCGTCCGAGCTGCAGGACCCGCGCGCGATCCTCGCCGCCGCGGCCACGACGACCGCCGCGGCCAAGACCGTGCGAATCGACGCCACCGCCGACGGCAGCGTGGCCCTGGACCTGCTCGGCATCGGGGCCGCCTCGACGGTCGAGCTGAACGGGACGACCGCGTCCGCCGACCTCGACCTGGCACGCGGGAACGCGCGGACGACCTTCTCGGCGCCGGGCCTGCTCGGCCTGACCGGCGAGCTCATCGCCCTCGATGGCACGTCCTACTTCAAGTCGACGCTGACCGGGACGCTCTACCAGGTCCAGCCCATCGGTGCCGCCGTCCCCGCCGCGTCCGGCGAGACCAGCGCCACCATCCTGAAGGGCCTCACCGATCTCCTCGCAAATCCGACCCTCCGCCCCGTCAAGAAGGACGACGAGCCGTGTGGCAGCGCGACCTGCTATCGCGTTGACATCACGCTCACGCCCGCCGACCTGGCCGCCCTTGGGGCCGGCGACCTGCAGGCCCCGGCCGGATTGCCCGTCCCGATCCAGCTCCCCGACCTGACCACCGCCACCGTCGACCTGCGGGTCCTCGTGGCCAAGGACACGACGCATCTGGCCAGCCTGCGAGCTGCCATCGACCTCGGGGCGGCGGGCAGCCCGGTCGTGGAGCTCACGTTGTCGAAATGGGACGAGCCGGTGTCCATCAGCGCCCCACCTGCCGACCAACTCGCACCGTAGGTCCGACCCCGCAGCGAAGGCTCCGATGGGCGCCTCCACCTAGAATGCGGAGGTGAGTCCCACTTCCCGTCGTCGCCGTGGCGAGCCGACCCTCGACGAGGCAGCGGCCGCCGCCGGCACCCGCTTCGCCGAGCTCGCGGACACGGAGGCGACCGGCGCCCCGGCCGAGCCGGACTGGCTGCGCGACACCCCGCTTCCCGGCCAGGACCCGACCGCGTCACCGGCTCCGCCGCCCGATCCGGCCGTCATCCAGCAGCGCCGCGAGGAACGTGCCGCCCAGATCGTCAAGGCCCTCAACCCCGAGCAGGCACGGGCGGTCACCACGACCGACGGCCCGCTGCTCATCCTCGCCGGCGCCGGCTCCGGCAAGACCCGGGTGCTGGCCCACCGGATCGCCTATCTGGTCGGCGTCAAGAACGTGCCGCCCTTCCGGATCCTGGCGGTCACGTTCACCAACAAGGCCGCCTCCGAGCTGCGTGATCGGATCATCAGCCTGGTCGGGGAAGGTGGCCGCGACGTCCAGGCCGGCACGTTCCACTCCCTGTGCGCCCGCGTCCTCCGCCAGGACGGGACGGCGATCGGGATCGACCGGCGGTTCGTCATCTACGACACCGACGACCAGCAGGCGCTGATGAAGCAGATCCTGCGCGAGCAGGACCTGCCCCTGACGGGCGAATTCCGCCCGAGCGCGGTCCTGGGCGCCATCAGCCGGGCCAAGAACGAGATGCTCGACCCGACATTCCTCAGCGAGAACGCGGCGAACCATCGGGAACGGACGATCGCCCGACTGGCGACGCGCTACCAGGAGCGCCTCAAGACCGCTCGCGCGCTCGATTTCGACGACCTCCTGCTCGAGGCCGTCCGGCTCTTCGGCGAGGCGCCCGACGTCCTCGCCAAGTACCAGGAACGCTGGCGCTACCTGCACGTCGACGAGTACCAGGACACGAACCGCGCCCAATACCTGTGGATCCGCCACCTCGCCGGAAAGCGGAAGAACCTCGCGGTGGTCGGCGACGACGACCAGAGCATCTACTCGTGGCGCGGCGCCGACCTGCGCAACATCCTCGACTTCGAGCGCGACTGGCCGGACGCCGCGGTGGTCAAGCTCGAGCGCAACTACCGCTCGACCCAGCTCATCCTCGATGCCGCGCACGCCGTCGTCTCGAACAATGAGGCGCGCAAGGACAAGAAGCTCTGGACACAGAACGAGCGCGGCGTGCTCATCGAGCGCTTCGAGGCTGATTCCGAGGACGAAGAGGCGGAGTGGGTCGCGCGCCAGGTGGAGGCGCTCGTCGGTGGTCGCGGCGCGGGCGGGTCGTTCCTTGCGCGGCGTGCCGACGAG
>JAXDKY010000403.1:0-3267 GCA_034666885.1 Chloroflexota bacterium | reverse complement strand
CGTCGCGGGCACCTGGCAGCAGTTCGGCCGGGCGGGTCGGCGACAGGGCACGAGCGTGTCGATCCTCGTGGCCTCGGGGGCCCCGGTCGACCAGTACGTCATCCATCATCCGGAATTCCTGCTCGATGGCGCACCGGAGGAGGCGCGCCTCGACCCGGACAACCTGCACGTCCTCCTCGCGCACCTCCGTGCGGCGACCTTCGAACTGCCGTTCGAGCCGGGCGAGGTGTTCGGGCCCGGACCCGCCGACGACCTGCTCGCCTTCCTTGCCGAGGAACGTCACGTCCGCCAGGCGAGCGACGGCCGCTGGTACTGGTCGAGCGAGAACTTCCCCGCATCGGAGATCTCGCTGCGGACCGCGGCACCGGAGAACGTCGTGATCGTCGACACGACGCCCGACCGTCCGCGCGTCCTGGGTGAGGTCGATCTGTTCAGCGCCCAGGTACTGGTGCACGAGCGGGCGATCTACATCCACGACTCGGTCCAGTACTACGTCGACCGCCTCGAGTGGCACGAGCGCAAGGCGTACGTCCACAAGGTCGACGTCGACCACTACACGTATGCGAACCGGGCGGTGACGCTCAAGCCGCTCGAAGTCTTCGCGGAGGCACAGGCCACCGGTGGGAACCGCCTCCACGGCGAGGTCATGGTCGCGAGCCTCGTCACCCTGTTCAAGAAGCTGAAGTTCCTGACCGACGAGAACGTCGGCTGGGGACCGATCGACCTGCCCGAGCTCGAGCTCCAGACCACGGCCTACTGGCTGACGGCCGACCGCGCCCGCGACCACTGGCGCCGCGACGAGCTGGACGTCGCGCTGCTCGGTGCGGGCCGGGCGATCCAGACGATCGCGGCGGTCCTGCTGATGGTCGACCCGCGCGACCTCGGGCTGGTCACCCAGGTCCGCTCGCCCCACGCGGAGCAGCCGACCATCTACCTGTACGAGGCGGTTCCCGGCGGGATCGGGCTCGCGCCGCGGCTGTGGGAGCGGCACGACGAGCTGCTTGCCGGCGCGGCCGCACTCATCGCCGCCTGCGGGTGCGATGGCGGTTGCCCGGCCTGCACCGGTCCGCGACTCGAGCCGAACGTCGACGCCCGGGTCCTCGCCATGCGGCTGCTGGCCGAGCTCGGGGCCGGTGCGGGCGCCCCAGGCGCCGCCGCGGTGCCCGCGTGACGACCCCGACGATCGACGGCCAGTCGTCGGACCTCGCGCGACGGCTCGAGCGATTCCGCGCGGCGACCCGCGTCGCACCGGCTCACGAGACCGATCCCCTCCCCCACGCGCCGATCCCCGCGGTCGACCTCGCGGAGCGACTTGCGACGACCCTCGACGGCGAGGTGGTGACAGCCCAGGGCGGGCGATTCGTTCGGGTCGAGGGTCGCTCGGTCGAGATCGCGGTCGACCGGCCACGCCTGGCGCGCCTGCCCGGGCAGCCACCGGCCGACCGACCGCTCATCTGCCTCGACACGGAGACCACGGGGCTCGCCACGGCCGCGGGCACCGTGGCGTTCCTCATCGGGCTCGGCTGGTGGTCCGGCGACCGATTCCGCCAGGTCCAGCTGCTGCTGCCCGACCACGCCGACGAGGGAGCGCTGCTCGACGAGCTGGCCCGGCATATCCCGCTCGACGCGTGGCTCGTGACCTACAACGGCCGGGGATTCGACTGGCCGCTCCTCGTCGCGCGCTACCGGATGGCGCGACGTGCCGCGCCCGTCCACGACGGGCACCTCGACCTGCTGCCCGTCGTGCGCCGGCTGTTCCGCCACCGGATGGACGACGCGCGGCTCCAGACGGTCGAGCGAGCGCTGCTCGGCGTGGAGCGCCACGACGACGTCGACGGCTGGGAGATCCCGGGGCGGTATCTCGGGTTCCTGCGCGGTGGTCCGGCCGAGCCGCTGGCCGCGGTCGTGCGCCACAACGACGAGGACGTCCGCTCGCTGGCCCGCCTGATCGCCCTGCTGGATGCCGGTTACACGTCGGCCGAGGCGCGCCGGACCGCCCCGATCGGGGACGTTGCGGGCCTCGCCCGGGCGTTCGTCCGGGCGCGACGGCCGGAGGAGGCGCTCGCCTGCCTCGAAGAGGTGCTCGCTCGGGCCGACACGCCGGCTGCCGCCGTGGAGGTGCCACCGGCCCTCGCCAGCGTCGCGCAGCGGATGGACGTCCCGTGGTGGTCGCCCAAGGCCCGCGCCGACTTCGGGGGGCCACCGCGACGTCCGGATCGCGGACCGTCGAGCTGGCACCGCACAGCCGCGTTCGCCGCGACGTGGGACGCGCAGCGGATCGCGCTCGACCGCGCCCACTTGCTGCGGCGGGTCGGCCGTTACGGCGAAGCGGCCGACGCCTGGACCGGCGTCGCGGCCGGCCCGGGCCGCACGGCGATCGTCGGCTGGATCGAGCTCGCGAAGCTGCGCGAGCACCGCCTGGGCGACGCGCCCGGGGCCCTCGAGGCGACCCTGCGGGGCGTCGCGACGGCCGACCGACGCCGCCAGCTCGGATTCCCGGAACCGGCGCTCGAGGCGGACCTGCGCCATCGACTCGGCCGGCTGCGTCGGCGGGTGGGGCGGCACGCCGTGGCGTGACCCCGCCATCAGCGGTCGTCGGTGCCGCTGGGCGTCAGCCCTCCGCGTCCAACGCGGCCCGCACCGGGCCGGCCAACGCCTCGAGCGTCGGGCGATCGAACGGGGCGGGCCAGTCGAACATCACCCCATCGAGCCCCGCGGCGTGGTAGCGGCGGAGCTCGGCGGCGACTGCTTCCGCCGGACCCGTGAACGGCGAACCCGACGCCATCTTGTGCGCCGCCTCGTAAGGCATCGCCTGCTGCTGGAGGATCTCCGTGAGCGCCTCGACCGCAGCCTCGCGCGTCGGGCGGATGCAGGGCGCGGGCAGGCCGGCTGTCCGTTCGATGGTGCTGGGGTCGCGACCGACCGTCCGGCAGTGCTCATCGAGGATCCCGCTCCGACGCCGGAACGACTCCGGGTCGTCCTGGTCGGCGTTCCAGATGTCCGCGTACTGGGCCACGAACCGGAGTGTCCGCTTCTCCCCGCTCCCACCGATCGCCATCGGCAGCCGCGACTGCACGGGCGCAGGATCGTTGCGGGCATCGACGGTCGTGAACCAGTCGCCGTCGAACGTCACGCTCTCTCCATCCAGGAGGCCGCGACAGATCGCGGCGGCCTCGCCCATCCGGTCGAGGCGCTGGCCGAGCGGTGGGAATTCGAACCCGAAGGCGCGGTGCTCCCGCTCGAACCACCCGGCACCCAGGCCGAGGG
>JAXDKY010000402.1:0-3576 GCA_034666885.1 Chloroflexota bacterium | reverse complement strand
GTCGTCGCCGCGACGGGCAGCACGAGCTTCGGGAACTGGATCTGCTTGATCAGCTTCTCCTGGCTCACCACGGAGCCGGCGGCGTCCGACAGGCTGCTGCTGAACCATTTCCAGGGCAGGATCGCGGCCAGGATGAAGAGCGGATAGTCGGGCGTCTTGACCGACAGGATCAGCGACACGAAGACGACGTACACGCCCATCTGGAGCAATGGATCCATGATCCACCAGAGGTTTCCCAGGAACGTGTCCGCGCCCTTCTTGCGGATGTCCGCCTGGACCAGGTAGCGGACCAGGCGACGTCGGGAGCGGATGTCCTCGATCGCTTCGCCGATGAGGCGCAGGGGGCCCGGCCGGGCCGCGGCGTGACGGAACGCGGCGGGGGCCTCACTCGTGGCGGACATCGCCGCGAAGGGTAGCACCTCGCCTCTTTCGGACCCGATGGCGCCTGCGGAGATCGCCGTCGGCGCGCCCATGGCGCGCCCGGTATCCTCTGGCGCGACATCGGGACGTAATCGGAGGGACCGTGACCCAAGACCGTCGAGTGGCCGTGATCGGCCTGGGCTATGTCGGCCTGCCGCTGGCCATCTCGTTCGTGGAGGCCGGTCTCCAGGTCGATGGCGTCGACGCCTATGCGGGCCGGGTCGCGGAGCTCAACGCCGGCTCCTCGCCCATCGACGACGTCACGAACGAGCGGCTTGCCCAGGCCCTCGCGGGCGGGCTGCGGGTGCTGTCGCCCCAGGAGGCCGACCTCGCCGGCGCGGATGCGATCTTCGTCTGCGTCCCGACGCCGATCACGACCACCAAGGACCCCGACCTGGCGCCGCTCCTGTCAGCCGCGGAGACGATCAGCGGCGGCATCCGGAAGGGCCAGCTCATCGTCCTCCAGTCCACGACCTATCCGGGCACCACGACGGGTCCCTTCCGCGAGGTCCTCGAACGCGGCGGGCTGAAAGCGGGGGAGGATTTCGATCTCGCCTTCGCGCCGGAACGGGTCAATCCCGGTGACCCGGCGAGCGCCAGCAAGGCCATCCCGCGGCTCGTCGGTGCCACGACGCCCGCGGCCACGACCCGTGCCGCCGCGCTCCTGGCGACCATCAACGACAACGTCATCGAGATGAGCTCGCCCGACGCCGCCGAGCTGAGCAAGCTCCTCGAGAACGTCTTCCGCAACGTGAACATCGCCTTCGTGAACCAGCTGGCACTGCTCTGCGAGCGGATGGGCCTCGACGTGTGGGAGGTCATCAACGCCGCAGCGACGAAGCCGTTCGGGTTCATGAAGTTCACGCCCGGTCCCGGCGTCGGCGGCCACTGCATCCCGGTCGACCCGTATTACCTGGCCTGGCGGGCGCGCGAATTCGACTTCATCGATCGCTTCATCGAGCTGGCCGGCGACATCAACTTCGCCATGCCGCGCCACGTCGTCGGGCTCGTCGCCGACGCGCTCAACGATCGCGGCCGGGCGCTCAAGGGCGCCAAGGTCGGCGTGCTGGGCGTCGCCTTCAAGCCGAACGTGCGCGACGCCCGCAACTCTCCGGCCGCGGACGTGATCGCGGGGATCGCCGAGCGGGGCGCGGAGGTCCGCTACCACGACCCCCACGTGACGTCGTTCAAGGACGCGGCCGGCGAGGTTCGAGAGGAGACCGGCCTGGACGACCTACTGGGCTGGGCCGACGCCATCGTCGTCGTGACCGCCCACCGAGCGATCGACTGGGCGACCGTCTACGAGCGAGCCGACCTGGTGGTCGATACGGTCGATAGCTCGGCTGGGCGCTCGACGCGCGAGCGACAGGTCCTGCGGCTGGGGGCCGGGTGGTCGACTCGAGCGTGACGAGCGGCACCGGCGAGACCCGGCCGGTCCTGATGATCGTCCACGCCTACTACGAGGAGGACCCGCGCGTGCGGCGCGAGGCGGAGTCCCTGGTCGGTGCCGGGCGACCGGTCCACGTGCTGGGCCTCCGCAAAGCCAACGGACCGACCGACTCGGAGGTCGACGGGGTCCGTGTCCATCACCTCAACGTGCAGCGACACCAAGGCGCGGGCCTCGGGGTGTACCTGCGCGAGTACCTGTCCTTCCTGGCCCGGGCGATGGTCGCCGCCGTGGGCCTGTACCGGCGCGAGCGGTTCGCCCTGGTCCAGGTCCACTCGCTGCCGGACTTCCTGGTGTTCGCGGCGCTGCCGTTGCGCATCGCCGGCGTTCCGGTGTTGCTCGACCTGCACGAGGCGATGCCGGAGTTCTTTCGCAGCAGGTTTCCGGGGGCGTCGAACCCGATCGTGCATCGCCTCCTGCTGATCCAGGAGCGACTGTCGGCGGCCGTGTCGACCGCGACGATCACGGTGAACGCGTCGATGGGCGACCGGCTGGTCCGGCTGGGCGTGCCCGCCTCGAAGGTCGGTGTCGTCGTCAACAGCCCGTCGTTGGCCCGCTTCGACGCGACCGCGTACCCGCGCAGGGCGTTCCGTGAGGATGGCCGGCTTCGGCTCGTCTACGCCGGGGCGCTGACCCCGACCTACGAGCTGGACGTCGCCATCGCGGCGGTCGCCTCGGTCGCCGCAGCGCGGCCCG
Organism: Chloroflexota bacterium; assembly: GCA_034666885.1. Taxonomy (GTDB): domain Bacteria; phylum Chloroflexota; class Limnocylindria; order Limnocylindrales; family CSP1-4; genus SPCO01. The sequence continues at coordinate 1,013 of JAXDKY010000402.1, read as the reverse complement.
ACCTGGACGTCGCCTTCGAGCTGTACGGTCGCGGCGACAGCGAGCCCGCGCTGGTCGCCCAGGCAGCCGAGCTCGGCATCGCCGACCGGGTCATCTTCCACGGCCGCATCCCGATCGAAGACGTGCCGGCGGCGGTGGCGCGCGCGGACATCGGCCTGGCGCCGACCCGGCACGACCAGTTCACCGACATGAGCCTCTCGACCAAGGTCTTCGAGTACGCCGCGATGGGCAAGCCGGTCGTCGCGTCGCGCCTGCCGATGATCGAGCGGACCTTTCCGCCGGGGACCGTGGCCGCGTACCCGCCGGGGGACTCGGCCGCGATGGCCGCCGCGATCCTGGCGCTGGTGGACGACCCGGTCGCGCGGGAGGCCTCGATCGCCCGGACGGCCGAGATCGTCGACGCCGGGTCGTGGGAGCGGGAGGCGACGGGGTACCTTGCCCTCGTGCAGCGACTGATCGACCGGCGATGAGCGAGCCCGAGCGCGAACCGGCGGCGCTGCGAGCGGCCGAGGATGCCCGACGCGCGGAGCGCGAGTTGCTGGAGGCGCGAGCACGGATCCGTTCGCTGGAACATGAGCTCGCCCAGGTCCGGGCGCGCCATGACGCGCTGCGGCAGCGGCGGTCGGTGCGGCTCGTCACCGGGCTGGTCGAGCGGGTGCGAGCGGTCGTGCCGGGGATCGGGCGAGGTGACCGTGGGGCCACGCCAACCACGCCGCGGATCGAGGGGTCGTCGCCGCCGGGGCGGTCGTTCGGGGGACCAGGGGCGGATCCCAGGGACCTGCCGCGGCGCTACCGCGAGACCCTGTTGCGAGCGCTCCACGACCCGGCGGGCGCGGACGGCCCGTTCCGGATCGGGCTACTGGGTGCAGACTCGGCGGCGACCTCGGGGCTGGCCAACGGCCTCGCGGCTCGTGGTTTCGACATCTTCGCGCTCGGCGCAAAGGACGCGACCGGCCGGCGCGCCGACGCGGTCATCGTCGGCGATCCAGGGGTCGACCCGGCCGCCCTGCCGG
>JAXDKY010000401.1:0-7294 GCA_034666885.1 Chloroflexota bacterium | reverse complement strand
GAGTCCGACCAGTGCCCGAACGAGAGGAAACCGATCTTCTTCATCCACGGATTTTACGGTGCCCGGGCGCGCTCGCGATGTCTGCACCTCGGGAGTCGCTGGACGGTAGCCTGACCGCCAGCGCGGGCCATCGACGAAGTCGAGCTGACCTCCACCAGGAAAGGAGCACGAGCCATGTCACTCGCCCGCGTCCAGAACTTCTCCATCTCGCTCGACGGTTTCGCCACTGGCGACGTTCAAAGCGCCGAGGCTCCGTTCGGCCACGCCGACGAACGGTTGCACGAATGGATGATGGGCACCCGGTGGTGGCGCGAGATGGACGGGCAGCCCGGCGGCACCGGCGGCATCGACGACGCCTTCGCTCGGCAGTTCGCTCCCGGGATCGGCGCCGAGATCATGGGTTCCGGGAAGTTCGGCCCGCCCGGATGGCACGACGATCCGGCGTGGAAAGGCTGGTGGGGTCCCAACCCGCCGTTCCATACCCCGACCTTCATCCTCACCCATCACGCGCGCCCGTCGATCGAGATGGAGGGCGGCACGACCTTCCACTTCATCGACGCCTCGCCGGCTGACGTGCTCGAGACGGCCCGCGAGGCTGCGGGCGGCGAGGACATACGCCTCGGCGGGGGTGCCACCATGATCCGCGAGTTCCTGGCTGCACGGCTCGTCGACCACATGCACTTCGTGGTGGTCCCGATCCTGCTCGGCCGGGGCGTGCGCCTCTGGGACGGACTGGAGGGCCTCGAGAAGGACTACGAGTTCGAGGCCGCCTCCTCGCACAGCGGAGTCACGCATATGACGTTCACCCGTGCGGCTGCCTGACCTGAGCGACGGGGAGGCGAGCGTCCAGCAGTGAATGCCGGCTACCGGCCTCCGGGCCACGAATCGTGACCGAGTCGTTGTGGCGCCACGCGGACTTCATGAAGCTCTGGGCGGGCCAGACCGTGTCCGAGCTTGGCTCGGTCGTGACCCGAACGGCGGTCCCGCTGGTCGCGCTGCTCGTGCTCGGAGCCGGTCCGTTCGAGATGGCGCTGATCGTCGTCTCGGCCAGCCTCGCGGTCCTGCTCGTCGGTCTCTTCGCCGGCGCCTGGGTCGACCGGCTGCAGCGGCGACCACTGCTCATCTGGGCGGACGCGATCCGAGCCGTCCTGCTGTTCTCGATCCCGGCCGCCTATCTCGCCGGCGTGCTGCGGATCGAGTACCTCTATGTCGTCGTGTTCCTCGAGGGCAGTCTCGGGGCGCTCTTCGACGCCGCCTACCCGGCCTATGTCCCGTCGCTGATCGGCGTTGATCGCGTGCTCGAGGGCAACAGCAAGCTGGCCACGAGCCGGTCGCTCGCCGAGATCGGCGGTCCGGGCGTGGCGGGCGGGCTCGTGCAGCTCATCGGCGCGCCGTTCGCGATCCTCGTGGACGCGATCTCCTTCGGGGTTTCGGCGATCTCGCTCGGCCTGATCCGTCGCCCTGAACCGGCGCGTCCAGCTCGGACGTCGTCGACGCCGATCCAACGCGAGATCGTCGAGGGCCTGCGACTCGTCGCCCGGCACCCGCTGCTCGTCCCACTGACGCTCCGCTCGGTCATCGCGCACGTTGCCGGCTCGTTCTATGGCGTCCTCTACACGATCTATCTCATCGACGACCTGCACCTCAGCCCGCTCCTGCTCGGTATCGTCGTGTCGGCCGGCGGAGTCGGCTCGCTCGTCGGCTCGGTCATGGCCTCGCGAGTGATCCGCCGGCTGGGCTTCGGGCCGGCCCTCATCTGGACGGCGATCGGCGCGTCGGTCATCGGCGTGCTGACGCCGCTCGCCGGCGGGCCGCTGCCGTTGGCGGTGCTGATGGTCTTCCTCCCGCAGCTGGTCGGCGACGGTCTCCAGACGATCGAAGGCGTCGCCGAGCTGTCGCTCATCCAGAGCGTGGTCCCGGACGGGATCCTTGGCCGGGTGAACGCGACCCTCGAGGTCTTCTCCCACGGGATCGCCTACCCGCTCGGCGCACTTCTGGCCGCCGGCTTGGCCGGCTGGATCGGCGTGCGCGGAGGGATCGCGATCGGGTGGGCCGGTATGGCGGTCTCGATCCTGTTGCTCGTGCTGTCACCGCTGCCGCGCGTCCGGCAGCCCTCGGACGCGGCCACGTTGTAACGCCGTTGTCAGCTCGTAGCGATCGACGTCCCGTCGACGATCTGCAGGCGTTCGGCCCGGCTCCGTTCCACGGCCTCCGCGATTCGCGTAAGGGCGTCGGCGGCGGTCACCATGGCCTCGGGATCCATATCTTCGAGCGCCTCGGCCAGGATCCCGCAGCGCGCCTCGCGGATCCGAGCCAGGGTCGCCCGCCCCGTGTCGGTCAACGAGATCAGGGACGCCCGGCCGTCGACCGGGTCGACATCGCGACGGATCATGCCGACCGCCTCGAGGTCCTTGATCCGGGGCGTAAGGGCGGGCACGCCGATCTTCTGGTACGCCGCGATCCGCGAGACTCGTTGCACCCCCGCAGCCTCGAGATGCTCGAGCAGCACGATCGACGCGGCGGGCAGGTCTGATCCCGAACGTTCGGCCACCTGGGCTACCGCCGCGCGGCCGCCCAGGCTCCGGAGCAGGGTCGCGACCGCTCGCTCGATCTCGTCAACCTGCCGTATCCGGGCGGCGAACGGCTGGCGACGGGCAGATCCCGGCTGCGTCATGGGGTCGTCCTCGGGTCGTGGCACACCCGCAGCATAGCGCAACGCTCCGCATATGGATAGTTCACCTGAACTAACTATATGGTACGCTCCGCCCATGAGCGACTATGGCCATGACCTCCAGTTCGGCGTTTTCATCCTCCCCTCTAACCTGACCTCCGATCGGGTCGTCGAACTGGCGGTCCTCGCCGACCAGCGCGGACTCGACCTAGTCACATTCTCGGACCATCCGTACCAACCACGCTTCTTCGACGCGTGGACGCTGCTGTCCTTTGTCGCCGCGCGGACGACGCAGATCCACGTCTCGGCCAACGTCCTCAACCTGCGCCTTCGACAGCCAGCGGTGCTGGCCCGCGCGGTGGCGAGCCTGGACATCCTGAGCGGCGGCCGTGCAGAGCTTGGGATCGGCACCGGCATCGTCGGAGACGCGGCCGTGACGATGGGTGGCCGCCGCCTGACTGCCGGCGAGGGCGTCGAGGCGCTGGAGGAGGCGATCGACGTCATCCGCTCCCTGTGGAACGTCCAGGATCCGAGTCCCGCGAGCTTCGATGGCCGCTACTACCGACTCGACGGCGCGGCGCGGGGCCCAGCGCCGGTCCACGACGTGGGCCTGTGGGTCGGGGCGTTCAAGCCACGGATGCTGAACCTGGTCGGGCGCAAGGCCGACGGCTGGTGGCCCACCCTGGCGGCGATCACGCGGGACGACTTGATCAGGGGCAACGCCGCGATCGACGACGCCGCGCTCGAAGCGGGCCGCCACCCGACGGATATCCGCCGCCTGCTGAACGTGACCGGGCGTGGGGAGCGCAACGGGAACCTGGGTGGGTTGAGCGAAGAGCTCGCGCGATTCGCGCTCGAGGATGGCGTTTCCACGTTCGTCCTCAACGCCGACGATCCCTACGTGATCGAGACGCTTGCCGCGGAGGTGGCGCCGGCCGTCCGAGAGGTCGTCGCAACGGAGCGGTCGCGAAGGAGCGGCGACAGCTCGTCGGGCAGCGGAGCCGACGAGCATCGCAGCCCGCCGACCATCATCTCCACGGTCGCGACGCATAGCGGTCAAGTGGCTTCCGAGTACGACCGGGTCGGGGTGACGCCGACCCCGGATGACGGCACCCGCCTCGCCGCCGCCGCGGCCTGGGATGAATCGACGCGTCCCCATCGACCTCCGGCTGGGCCCGACGTCACCTACAGCGATCGTGGCAGGGTCGCCGGTCAGCAGCTGGTCAGCGTCCACGACTTGCTCCGGACAGAGCTCACCGAGCTGCGCGAGATACTGGCGCAGGTCCGCGAAGGCGCGCTGAACGCAACCGACGCGAGATCCGAGCTCAGCGAGATGGCCCTCCGTCAGAACGACTGGACGGTCGGGGCGTTCTGCTCCCAATACTGCGGACGCGTCGCTCAGCACCACGGCGTCGAGGACGCGTCGGTCTTTCCGTACCTCGCCCGCGCGGAGCCAGCGTTGGGCCCGGTCATCCAGCGGCTCACCGACGAGCACCTCGTCATCCATGACGCCATCGAGCTGGTCGATGCGGCTCTCGTTCGCCAGATCAACGACCCGGCGGACCGCGATGGGATCCAGGCCGCCATCGACTTCCTGACCGACGCGCTGCTCTCGCACCTCTCGTACGAGGAGCGCGAGATCGTCGAACCGCTCGCTCGCCTTGGTTTCTACGAGGGTCAGGTCTGACCCTGGGCACCTATCTGAGGGCGGGGTCGGTTCCGCCGCGGTACAGCGCGACCGCTTCCCAACAGTAGCGGGCGACGATCGAGCGGTAGGGGCGGAATCGATCGCCGAGTGGCCCAAGCTCCTTCGCCGAGGGCGGCGGGTCGACCTGCCAGGCCAGCCCGTAGCCCTGGCGAACCCCGAGGTCGTCGACCGGCCAGACGTCGAGCCTGCGCAGCTCGAACATCAGGTACATCTCGGCGGTCCAGCGGCCGATGCCGCGGACCGTGACGAGGTCGGCGACGATCTCGTCGTCCGGCCTGGCGGACTGGTCCAGGTCGACGGTCCCGTCGATGAGCTTGGCCGAGAGATCACGGAGGGCCGCGAGCTTGTTGGCGGACAGCCCGGCGGCTCGGAGAGCCTCGTCGGGGACCGCCATGAGCGCGGCCGGGGTCAGATCGCCCGGGACGGTGGCGCGGACTCGTCCATGGATGGCTCGCGCGGCGCTTCCGGCGAGCTGCTGAAACACGATCGAGCGGACCAGCGCTCCGAAGTGTCCGTCCGGGTCGCCGGGCCGGTAGCTGATCGGCCCGATGAGCGAAACGAGATGGGCGAGGACGGGGTCGCGTCGGGCCGCCTCCTCGATCGCGCTGGTGAGCGATGATCGACTCATTCGGGTGGCTCCGGCTCGGCCGCAGTGCGGCGCGGGGTCGAGAGGTTCATCGGCAGGATCGACGAGCTGTCAGGGGCCGGGACGTTCGCGAATGAGATCGGCGAGTGGTCGTCTTCCGGTCCCGGGCCCCGTATGGTGCCGGAGCGCGGCCTCGGCAGGATGGCCGAGCGAGATCAATGTCCGAACGTATGCCGGGGGCCGAACGCCTAGAACCGTACCAACCTCGTCACGCTCCGGTCCATTCGCCAACCCGATCCCGCCACCCAGCCCGAGGGCGGTTGCGGCGATCAGGATGCGCTCCGCGGCTCGACCCTCGTCGTAGTCGTCCCACTTCGGCGTGGCGCCGTTCATCTCGATCGCGATGGCGACGGGTGCCTTCGCCACATGCGCGGCATGCGGGGCCAGCTCGGCGATCCGTTGGCGCTCGGCTGGGTCACGAACGATCAAAAAGGTCCACGGCTGCCGATTGGCCCCGCTGCCGGTCCAGCGCCCGACCTCCAGGATCGCCTGGATCGCGGCATCGTCGACCGGTTCGTCGGTGAACTCGCGGATCTGCCGGGTCCGGCGGAGGGTCCTGAGAACCAGGTCGCCCTGGCGGTCATCCGTGGTCTGAGGATTCTCGGTCACGACGTATCTCCTGGCTCCGTGTGGACCTATGAAGGCATCGGTTCCGGGGCACGGAGCGGGCCCGAAACGCGCGCCCCAGAGTCTTCGAAACGGTCGAACACGAGACGCACCGCCATGGATCCTTCACCGATCGCCGTGGCGACGCGCTTGATGGAGCCACTGCGCACATCCCCCACGGCGAAGATCCCCGGCCGGCTGGTCTCGAGGAACAGCGGCGTCCGTCCCCCTGGCTCGCGCTGGGACAGCGGGACGTCTGGGCCGGTCAGCAGGAAGCCGTCGGTATCGGCGGCGAGCTGCCCGTCGAGCCAGTCCGTCCCCGGCTTCGCGCCGATGAACACGAAGAGCCCACCGAGCGCGAGCTGCGACGTCTCGTGCGACGGGCTCTCGACCAACTCCACGCCCTCGAACTGGTCCTGGCCGAGGAGTCCGCTGACCTCCGTGTGGGGCCGGACCTCGATGCGTGGGTCGCGTTCGATCTGATCGATCAGGTAGCGCGACATCGAGGTCGCCAAGGTGTCACCCCGAATGAGGATGTAGACCCGTGGACTCGTCCGGCTCAGGAAGAGGGCCGCCTGGCCCGCGGCATTCCCTCCCCCGACGACGGCAACGGGATCGGTCGCGCAAGCCTGGGCCTCCATCTGGGTGGCGGCGTAGTAGATGCCGACTCCCTGGAATTCGGCGAGCCGGTCCAGCGGCAGCCGGTTGTATCGCGCCCCGGTGGCGATGACCAATGCCCGCGCGGCGACCACTTCGCCATCGTCGAACGTGACCCGATGCAGCCCGGCATCACTCGACAACGCGACCGCCTTCGCAGCGAGCTTCATCTGCACGCCGAACTTCTCCGCCTGCAGCATCGCTCGGGCAGAGATCTCCTCTCCGGACAGGCCTGCGGGAAAGCCCAGGTAGTTCTCGATCAGCGACGACGTTCCCGCCTGTCCACCAAAGGCCGTGTCCTCGACTAGGACGGTTGCCAGGCCCTCCGATGCGCCATAGACCGCGGCCGACAGGCCACTCGGACCGCCGCCAACGACCAGGAGGTCGCAGGTGCCCGCGGGCACGGCCTCGTGGGCGCCGGACAGGCCGAGCCCATCGAGCAGGGCGCGATTGCTCGGATTCCTCAAGAGCGGCCGGCCGGGCACGATGACGATCGGGAGGGCATCGATCGGCACGTCCAGCTCGCGCAGCATCGCCTCGGCCTGCGGCGAGCCTTCCAGATCCAACCACGTTGACGCCAGGCGATTGCGTGCCAGCGCCTCCAGGATCCGTCGGGTGTCGGCACTGAACCGGGAGCCGATGAGCGTGAGGCCGGAGCCGATGCGGGTCAGGTTGGCGTGGCGGATCAGGAACGTTCGCAGGAGGAGCTCACTGAGGAGCGGCTGCTGGGCCATGACCTCCCGCACGTGGGCGACCGGCACGCTCAGCACCCGACCGGCCGAACGGGCAACGGCGGCCAGGAACGCGCGCTGACCGGTGAGCAGGCTGATCTCACCCAGGAAGCCGCCGGGCCCGTAGGTGGCGATGACCGCCTCAGCCGGTTGGCCGGCGTTCGCGACGATCTGGACCTCGCCCTCCAGCACCACGATGAGGTCGTAGGTCTCGTCGCCCTCGGCGAAGAGCACGTCGCCGGCTGCGATCGCGTGCTCGGTCCCGTATGCGCCCA
>JAXDKY010000400.1:0-19432 GCA_034666885.1 Chloroflexota bacterium | reverse complement strand
GCAAGTGGGCATCCGCCATCCCCGGGAGAGGGACCGCGTCGCGGCCGTCCTGGCGGTCACCGACCTCGCCGTCGCGACATCGGCCACGTACGAGCGCGGCGCGCACATCCGCGACCCACGCTCGGCTCGCGCGTCGAGCGACTTGCAGAGCCTGACGGTCGTCGGCCCGAGCCTCACCTGGGCCGATGCGTACGCCACGACCGCGTTCGTGCTCGGGCTCGATGGCGTCGCCTGGGTAGCCGACCACAGCGGGTATGGCGCACTCGCGATCACCAACGACGATCGCGTCATCTGGACCCCCGTCGTCGAGGAGATCCTGGTTCGTGACCTGCCCCCGGTGACCGTGTAACGGCCCGGTCACGGGCACGTCTCCTGGGTGCGGCCACATGACGCAAGAGGCCGCACGGAGACGGTCAGATGTACGACGTCGTCGCGGATACGCTGCGCCGCTTCGCACTGCAGCACGCATTGGCGCCTCGTCCCTGCGCACATCGCCCTGCCACCGACCTTCTCGCGCCTGAACGTGCGAGCTGCCGGGGGTGCGAGCAAAGGGGCGACGACTGGGTCAAGCTTCGGATGTGCCTGACCTGCGGCGCCGTCGGGTGTTGCGACAGCTCGCCGGGGCGGCACGCTCGGGCGCATTTCGAAACGACCGGGCACCCGCTGATCCGGTCGATCGAGCCCGGGGAGACGTGGGCGTGGTGTTACCCGGATGAGGCCTATCTCGAGATGGCGGACCTGCGCTCGTAGGCCGCGCCCGAGTCATGTGGCGGACTTACATCCTCATGTTCCGTCACGCAACCGCCTTTGATGGGTCGTCATGCACGAGGTGAGCATGGCGAACCAGGATGACGGCGACCGACGTGACGGGGCGCCACTCAGCGTGGGCGCGACGGCGACCGCGGACTAGGGTCGCCGCGGCCCGATTCCGAACGAGCCGACTCGGCGGCGAACGACCGGCAGCCACGCCAACGCGCCGAGGGCCTGGGCAAGCATCAGCAGGATGAGCAGCAGGCTCGAGGCCGCGGCGAGGAAGCCGGGGACCACGAACGGCCCGATGATCCCGATACCGCCGCCGGCGAACGTCACGGTGCCGTCTACCCCGGCCGGGATGTCGAATCCTCTCGCGAGGGGCGAGCCTGGCGGCGGCGCGCTGGTCACCGCACCGAGAGCGCTCGGTGCGCTCGGCGAAGGCCGGGCGGATGGCACGGGTGAGCCGGATGCGGTCGGGGTCGGCGTCGCTGTCCGAGGTGTGGGAACGGGGGGCCCAGCCGTCGGCTTCGGAGACGGCGTCGGTGTCGGACGGGCGCTGGGCCCAGCGGTCGGCGCAGGTGTCGGAGGCGCAGTCGGCCGGGCGGTCGGCGCGGCGGTCGGGACCGCCGTCGGCTTCGGCGTCGGAGCGGGAGCGTTGCACGGGCCGGTCGGCGCGATGATGACGTTGGTGTCGAGGGTGACGGCGCCGTTCTGCGCAAAGGCGCGACCGCCATTTCGGCCGCCGCCGACGCCGATGGTGGCGCCAGTGGTCATCGTGATGCTGACCAGGGCCATCAGGTTGCCCTGCAGCGACGTGGCGGTGCCGATCGTCGCCGAACTGCCGACCGCCCAGAACACGGCGCAACCGTCGGCTCCGTTGATCAACCGCACCCGGGCACCCGTGCCAGTGGTCAGGGTCGAGCCGATCTGGAAGATGAAGGTCGCGTTGGACGCGCCACCGCCATCGAGCGTGAGCGTTCCGTGCAGCGCGGCCGATGACCCGAACTGATAGATGCCGGGGCTCAGGGTCTTGCCGCCGAGATCGACACCGGACATGTCCGTGGCCGGCCCGGCGCCGGTCGCGTCGTGGTGCGCGCTCAACACGTCGGCTTCAGCGCGAGCCGCCGCCGCATTGCCGATGTCGCTTCTGCCGGTGACGACGCCGGCGAGCCCGGTCACCGAGGGCCCGACGAGCGCGAGATTCCCATCGATGACGCTGACGCCCGTGTTGGTGATCGTCGTGTTGGCCACGATGGCGTAGTCGCCGGCCGTGCCGAGATCGGGCGGGGTTGCGGCCAGCCCGATCGGCGGCATGGTCAGGGCGGCCACGAGGACCGCGACCGGGACGACGAGGCGCAAGAGCGCTGGCGCTCGCTGGTAGCGCGGGGTCGGCACGTCAGGCGACTGCGCGGCCGGCGATCGCGACGGGCTCGCCCGGTGTCCACAGGCTGCCGCGCTCGTCCCCGGGCAGTGGCGCGGTCGCGACCGTGCGGATGCCGTTCACGAACGCGATGACCATGCGTTCGTCGAGTTGCGTGCCACTCGCATCCTCGAGGCGGGTCAACGCCTCGTCGACCGACAGGGCCTTGCGGTACGACCGGTCCGTCGTCATCGCGGAGAACGCATCGCACACGGCCAGGATGCGGGCCACCTGAGGGATCTCGTCGCCGGCCAATCGGTGGAGGTAGCCCGTCCCGTCCCAGCGCTCATGGTGGTGGCGGATGCCGGCGCGGATCTCATCGAGGTCCGGCAGCTCGCGAACGATGAGATCGCCGAGGGCGACATGCTGCTTCACCGTTTCGTACTCGGTCTCGGTCAAGGCGCCGGGCTTGCGAAGGATGTGATCGGGAACCCCGATCTTGCCGATGTCGTGGAGGCGACCGGCGCGGTAGACGACGGAGCGGACCTGCTCGTCGAGACCGAGCTGTGCGGCAAGGAACGCGCCGTAGCGGGCGACGTCCTCGGAATGGCGGCGGGTGTAGTGGTCCTTCGTATCGACGGCGATGATCAACCCCTCCAGGACATCGAACCGGACCGCCTCCTCGAGCGGCGCCGAATCGGCCAACGCGACGCGGACACTGTCACCGCCGCTGGCCCTGGCCTCGTCGAGCGTCCGCGCCGCGCTCGAGAGGAGCGTCGTCACCGACTCGCCGTTGATCGGGAAGGCGCAGATCCCGGCACTCACCGTGATCGGGAGGCGCTCGGATGTCTCGAATTGGAGGCTGAGGTCGACGAGGCGCGTCCGCAGGAGCTCGATCGTCGGCTCCAGGTCGATCGCGGCCTCGGAGCCGACGATGACGAGGAACTCGTCGGGGCCATAGCGCCCCCACTGCGTCTCCGCGGGAAGCTCGTCGCCAAGGAGCGTGGCGACCGCAGCGAGGGCCTGGTCGCCGGCCGGATGGCCGTAGGTCTCGTTGAGGTTTCGGAAGTTGTCGATGTCGAGGAGCGCGATCCCGAGTGTCTTGTCGCAGTCGCGGGCAGCCTCGATTGCGATCGCCAGCACCCCGACCAACGCGCCGTGATTGAGCGTGCCGGTCATCTGGTCCAGGCGCGTCGCCTCGAGCAGCTCGTCGGTCTGGCGCAGGATGCGTCCCTGGGCGGCCCGGAACACGAGGTACAGCGCGACCGCCGCCAGCGCACCCGCGAACAGCGTGACGATCATGACCTCTCGGCGCAGCAGGTCGAGATCGCCCAGGATCGGTGCAGCATCTCTCCAGATCCCGACCACCGCCACGACCGTTCCATCGAGCTTCACCGGGAAGTACGCGCGCAGGATGTCGCTCGCGGGCAGCACGACACCGACGGTCTCGGCCTCGGCGACCGGATGGAGTCCGGCCGTGACGGTCCCGTCAGCCGCAGCGATGAAGTCCGGCGTCGGCGCCGCGCGCGCTCCGGTCGCGTCGGCCGTGTCGGACACGAGCACCGTGCCGTCCGGCGATCGGACCTCGAGGCGCAGGATCTCCCCGGCCGACAGGATCGTCCTGACCTGCGCCTGGACGGCCGCCGCACGCGCCGGCGACAGTCCGCCCGGCCCGAGATCGGCCGGGATGAGGTGGGCGTTGGCGAAGCCGCGGACGGTCGCCGCATCCGCGCCGACGATCGCACTCAGCATCGTCTGCGACGATCGAGAGGACACGATGATCGCCTGGCTCAATGCGGTCAGGCAGACGATCATCAGGAAGAATCCGAAGACGACGATCAGCAGGATCGGCCGCCGAAGCGACCGGAAGGGTGTTCCGAACAAGGGGAGACTCCGGGCGGGGGACCCAGACCGTACCGAGCCCTAGTACGTCCGTCCTATCCCCAAAGGTCAGAACCGCCGGCGGTCGGTCAGTCCTTCGGTGCCGCGGCGGCCGGCCGCCGCCAAAGCCGTGACGTGGCATAGCCGGCGTACGCACCGGCAAGCGCGAAGCCCAGCGCCAGGATCGCCGCCGGATCGCCGCCGTTCAGGATCGTGAGCGCCGGCACCCAGACGCCGACCAGCAAGCCCCACAACCAAGGTCGACGACCCGCGATCGCCGCGACGATGAACGCGGCAAGCAGGACGACGCCGGCCGTGATGCCGGTGTCATCCCAGGTCGGTCTCGCGTCGACCACGGCGATGGCGATGCCCGATGCGGCGGCGGTGATCGTGAGCAGCCAGGTACGCATCGATCCGAGCCTCCTGCGCATCAGCATGGCATCGTGATAGCGTCATGGGGCGCGGGAGTAGCTCAGTTGGTAGAGCGGCAGCCTTCCAAGCTGCATGTCGCGAGTTCGAGCCTCGTCTCCCGCTCCAGCTCCCTAAGACTTCTTGATGCTTCCGGTCGTCGTCTTGTCATCGACCCTGGTGGCATAACAGATGAAGCCACGGTCACCGTCGGCCCACCCCTTGGCGACGGGGTAGAAGTACCCGAACGACCAATCCGGGTCGGTCGAGGCGTTCAGCCCGGTATACGCGGTGAAGGCCGGGGTGCAGGCGGCCTCGACCTCGCCGGTCAACACCGCGTCCTTCGGATACGGGGCGCCCTTGGCCGCGGCGTGCTTGCCGACGAAGATGACTTCCCCGCCGTGCGTGGCCGAGCACGGATGGTGCTGGATATCCTCGATCGTCTGACTGAGATCCGGGGTGTCGAAGCACTCCCCGACCTTCAACTCACCGACGTTGCCGGTCACGAATGGCCGCGCGATGAGCGCGCCGGCGCCGACGACGAGGAATAGCCCGATCCGGATCGCGATGCTGCGCACGTGTCAAACCCCCTAGCCGCGCGGCTGACCCCGCCGCGTCCACGCGAGGCTGACGCCCCGGGCGAACCCTCGGGGCTGACGCCGTGCGGAGGAACCACCCGAAAGTCGTCCCGCCTCCGGGACTGGCGGCCGTACCTCTGTCCGGGGCGCATCCGGCCGAGGTCGGCTATGCTGGGAACCTCTCGTGCTCGATGAGGCGCTCCGGTCAGCGCCCCGGTTCATCCCGTTTCGATCCCGAATCAACCCAGCGCCCTGACCGGGCCCCGCGGACACCGCGGGTGGGCCCCCGTCAGGAGCCTTCCTCCCTCATGTCCTTCGATACCCTCGGGCTCGCGCCCGAATTCCTCCGCGCCGTCGCGGACCAGGGCTACACGGAGCCCACCCCCGTCCAGGCCGAGGCGATCCCGCTCGTGCTCGCCGGCCGTGACCTCATGGCCAACGCCCAGACCGGCACCGGCAAGACCGCGGCCTTCGTGCTGCCGATGCTCCAGAACATGGGGCCGCCGAACGTCGACCCGCGCTCGGGCCGTCGTCCGATCCGCGCCCTCGTCCTCGCCCCGACCCGTGAGCTCGCGCTCCAAGTCGAGGAGAGCGTCCGGGTCTACGGCCGCCACTGGGGCGTCCGCTCGGCCGCCATCTACGGCGGTGTCGGGTTCCCGCCCCAGGCCAATGCCCTCCGTCGGGGCGTCGATGTCGTCGTCGCCACGCCCGGCCGCCTGCTCGACCATATCGGCCAGCGCACCATCGACCTCTCGACGGTCGAGATCCTCGTCCTCGACGAGGCGGACCGCATGCTCGACATGGGCTTTATTCGCGACATCCGGCGCGTCCTCGAGGTCCTGCCGGCCCGCCGCCAGAACCTGCTCTTCTCGGCGACGTTCTCCGAGGAGATCCGGTCCCTCGCGCGGGGCTTCCTGCATGAGCCTGCCTCGGTGCAGGTCACGCCCCGCAACTCCGCGACGCCGCTCGTGACGCAGGTCGTCCATCCCGTCGACCGCGAGCGCAAGCGCGAGCTGCTGAGTCACCTCATCCGCACCGGCGCCATCGACCAGGCGCTGGTCTTCACGCGCACCAAGCACGGCGCCAATCGACTGGCCGAGCAGCTCGGCCGCGACGGCATCTCGGCGGTCGCCATCCACGGCAACAAGAGCCAGGGACAACGCGTTCGCGCGCTGGCCGACTTCAAGACCGGACGAACGCCGATCCTCGTGGCGACCGAGATCGCCGCACGCGGGCTCGATATCGACGGGCTGCCGCACGTCGTCAACTTCGAGCTGCCGATGGTGCCCGAGGACTACGTCCATCGCATCGGCCGGACGGGTCGTGCCGGTTCGCCGGGCCACGCCGTGTCGCTGGTGTGTGTCGACGAGCTGAAGCTCCTCGCCGAGATCCAGCGCATCCTCGGGGCCCCGGTCCCGCAGGAGGTCATCGCCGGCTTCGAACCCGACCGCAACGTCCGCCCGGAGCCGATCCTTCGCGGTGGCCTCGGTCGTGGACGGCCCGATCCTCGCGCCTCGCGTGGGGCCCCCATGGACCGGGGTGGCTACGCCGGCCCGCGACGTTCCGCACCGGGTTTCCAGCAGGCTCACGCTGGGGCGCCGCAGGGCCGACCGGCCCAGCCGCGACCGGCGCACGGTCGACCGGCCCAGGGCCGTCCCGGCCAGGGCTTTCCGGCCCAGGGGCGCCCCGCTCAGGGTCGGCCGGCGCACGGTCGACCGGCCCAGCACCGCCCCGGGCAGGGCATCGGCAATGGTGGCGGGCCTCGGCCCGGCGGCGGCCCTCGGCCCGGTGGCGCGCCCCGGCCCGGTGGGGCGCCTCGGCCCGGCGGCCAGCCAGCGCCCCGGCCGCAGGGGATGCCCGGCGAGCGTTTTGCCCGCTCCGAGCCACGCCGCTAGCGCGTCAGCCGGCGGGTTCCGGGTTAGGCGGGCGCCGCAGGGCCGACTCGCCGATGGCAGAGCGGAACGCGGCGGAGTTCTCGGCCACCACCCGGTCGCGATTAGCCTTCCAGCGCGAATAGGCGCCGGGCTGGATCGGGATGTGCGGTCCTTCGCTGACGGGTCGCGAACCGCCGCCATCGGTCGATCGGTCGTGGTCGGGCTCGTCTGGCTCCGCGAAATACAGGTACAGGGCGCGCATCCGGGTCTCCTCCTGATGCCGGCGATCCGCCGGTATCCACAGACTCGGGCGAGCGCGCTGGACCGCCATCGGGCAGCGACTTAATCCATTTGAACGGGGTACCTCAAAACGTCCGCGGCGTAGACTCCCGAGCGTGGCGAACGCCGTCGCGAGCGCAGGGCTGATCGGGCGAGCCGCGGAGCTCGACGCGCTCGAGAACGCCCTCGTCCGGGTCGCCGACGGGTCACCCGAGATCGTCATCCTGGCCGGCGAGGCGGGCATCGGGAAGACCCGCCTCATCACCGAGTTCATCGAACGAGCCAAGGCCGGCGGCACCCTGGTCCTGCAGGGGGCGTGCCTCGACCTGGCGGACGGCGGGATGCCCTATGGACCGCTGACCGAGGCCCTCCGTGGCTACCTCCGCAACCTATCTCCGAAGCAGGTCGGCGAGATCCTCGGCCCGGTCAGGGAGGACATCGGCCGGCTGCTGCCGGGCATCGGCGATGCCGCCACCCGTGGTGCGACCGCCGGCGCGACGGACGACCAGACTGCCGACACGCGCAGCGGTCTCGGCCAGGCGCGCCTATTCGGTCTGCTGCTCGGGCTGCTCGGCGATCTCGCGGCGGACAGCCCCGTCGCGCTGGTCTTCGAGGATCTCCACTGGGTCGATCGTTCGACTCGGGATCTCGTCACGTTCCTGGCCCGGAACCTCGATCGTGAGCGGCTCCTGCTCGTGCTCAGCGTCCGGACCGATGACCTGCCGCCGGGCCATCCGGTCGCGACCTGGCTGGCGGGCCTCGAGCGCGACGCGCGGACCACGCGTCTCGAGCTCTCCAGGTTCGATCGAGCGGATGTCGGGCGGCAGGTCCTCACCCTCCTCGGCAGCGCGGCGGACGAGGCGAAGGTCGACCGGATCCACGCACGGTCCGAGGGCAACCCATTCTTCGTTGAGGAGCTCGTGGCCGCCGAACTGCGGGGTGGGCCCGGGGGACTCCCACGCACGCTCGCCGAGACGCTGGTCAGCGAGGTCGCTGCCCTGCCCGACGCGGCGCAGCGCTTGCTGGGCATCGTCGCGGTCGCCGGCCGTCCCATCGACGAGGCCTTGATCGCGGCCGTCGCCGAGCGCCCGGAGCGGAAGGTCCGCGAGCCCCTCCGGGCGGCGGTCGCGGCCGGCGTCCTCCGGCCGGACCCGGTCACCGGGACGTTCAGCCTGCGCCATGCGCTGCTCGGCGAAGTGGTCGAGGAACGCCTGTTGCCGGCCGAGCGCCGCGCCCTGCACGAACGCTTCGCTGGCGTCCTCTCCGAGGAACCGAAGCTGGCCGCCTCGAACCCCGCCGGTGGCGCCGCCGAGCTCGCCCACCACTGGCTCGCGGCCGATCGGCCGACGGAGGCCTTTCGGGCATCCGTCGCTGCGGCCCAGGCGGCAGAGCGCGTCTATGCCTTCGCGGCGGCGGCCCGGCAATACGCCGTGGCCATCGAGCTCGAAGGCCGCGTGGACCCCGACGAGCGCGCGGACCCGGCCCTGCCCGACCCGATCGAGCTCCGACGCGAGGGCGCTCGGGTCGCCGACGACGCGGGCGAGACGGAGCAGGCGATCGCGTGGCTGCGTGACGCCCTCACCCTCGTCGACGAGACCGCGGATCCGGCAGCGGCCGGCATCCTCCACTCGAGGATGGGCTATTGCCTGTGGATCCTCGACCGCAACGAGGAGGCCCAGGTCGAGCACCGCGAGGCGGTCCGGCTCGTGCCGGCAACCCCGCCCAGCGCGGCCCGGGCACGGGTGCTCGTCGGCCTCGGTGGCTGGCTCATGGGCGCCGGGCGCTACGGCGAGTCGCGTCGGGCGTGCGAGGAAGCGGTCGAGTGTGCCGTCGCAGCCGGTGCCGTCGCCGAGGAGGGACGCGCTCGCTCGAACCTGGGCTCGGACCTGGTGTCGCTGGGCGAGGTCGCGGCTGGCATCCGGGAGCTCGAGCACGCCCGCCGGATCGGCGAGGAGAACGGGCTGATCGAGACGCTCCTGACGGCCGGCGCCAACCTGTCGTACCAGCTCATCGTGGCCGATCGCCTGGACGACGCGGTCGCTGCGGCACGGACCGGTGCCGAGGCGGTGAAGTCGTACGGGCTCGAGCGGCGCTTCGGGCCGCATTTCCTCGCGACCGCGATCGACGCGCTCTACCGCGCCGGCCGATGGTCGGAAGCCGCCGCGCTGGGCCATGACGCAGTCGGGCGACAGCGGAGCGGGATCGGCACCATCTATCGCGACGCGGCCGTGGCCCGCCTGATCGGCGCGCGCGGCGAGATCGATGCGGCCCGCGCCCTCATCGCCGAACCCGAGAAGCTCGCGGCCGGCGACATCGACGCCGACCTGGGGGCGTACGTCCAGCTCGTGGCGGCAGACCTGGCGGTGGACGCCGGCGACACGGAACGGGCCGGCGCGGCCGTGATGGCGGGACTCGCCCACCTGGAGACGAGCGACGACACCGTGCTCGTCGGGCCCCTGTGCGCGGCCGGATTGCGTGCCGCGGCCGACGAAGCGGAACGCGCCCGAGCGCGCCGCCGCCCGAGCGAGGTGGAACGCGCCGAGGGCGCCGCGGCCGCGGCGCGCGAGCGAGCCGATGCGATCTGGTCGAGCGCCCCACCGACCGGCGGGTCGGCCCTGGCGACGCGTCTGACGTGCGATGCCGAGTGGGGTCGGTTGGGCGGCAAGACAGATGCCGCGGCGTGGACGGCCGCGGCCGATGCCTGGACCGCGATCGCGATGCCGTACCCGGCGGCCTACGCCCGGTTTCGCTCGGCCGAGGCCTCGCTGGTCGCCTCGGATCGCGTCGCGGCCGAGGACGCGCTGCGCGCCGCCGCCCGAACGGCCAGGGAACTCGGGGCGCGCTCACTGCTCACGCTGATCGACGGCCTGGCGCAGCGGGCTCGCGTGGCGCTGGACGCGCCGGAGGCGCCGTCGCCGATGGCCTCGGACCGCAAGGGCGTCGCTGCGACGGCCGCGACCGCAGCGGCGAAGTCGCGGCCGGCCGAGACACTCGGGCTATCGGTGCGCGAGCTGGAAGTCCTCGCCCTCGTGGCGCTCGGGCGCACGAACGGCCAGATCGCCCGCGAGCTGTTCATCAGCCCGAAGACGGCCAGCGTGCACGTCACGCACATCCTCGACAAGCTGGGCGTGAGCAGCCGCATCGAGGCAGCCATGCTCGCCGCCCGGGCCGGGCTGACGGGCCCCGACCCGAGCGGTGGCGACGGAGAGGGTGGAGTCGACTAGCCGGCCCGGACCGTGAAGATCTGGACGGGGATCCCCGCCTGGCTGGGGGTCCCGACCGCGATGTCCTCGATCAGCAGGCCCTGGTCGCTGACGCTCCTGACGAACTCTCGGAGCGCACCCGCGACGTCCGTGAGGTAGCGCACCTGGACCTCGACGAGGTGGGCGTCGATGCCTTCCCCCTTGAGGACTTCGACGGCAGCCGCCGTGGCCGTCTCGAAGTCCTCGTTGCTGTCGCGCGGATCGACGGTGAACCCGAATTCGCCGCCGAGCTCGATCCGTTGCCCGGTCGCGGTTCGCAGGTTGAAGCCCTCGCGCTCGAGGATGTCCAGGATCCCGAGCACTGCGCCCGGGCGATAGGCGGCGCTGACCGCCTCGTTGTTCTCGTCACCGTCGTCGTCCGCGAAGGCGGAACCCGTCGTGACGGCCTTGGCCTGGACGTGCATCTCGACCCCTCCTTGCCCTGCCGTGTTCCCCGGACCGGGCATGGTACGACTCGGGTGTCGGTGCGTCGCCACCCGAGTCGTGCGGGCCGGTCACACGCCGGCGGGGCGGAACAGGATCCAGCGCAGGTCCCGGACGGAGAACCGCTCGGGCTTGTCCTGGCGCGGGGCCGCGTTGGCCTCGCGAACCAGTCGATCGCGCTGGGCTTCCTTCGCGAGCGTGTCCTGACGATCGCGAACGAGTCGGAGCATGGTCTCGGGGTGGTTCATGACGGAACCCTCCAGGTACGGCCGCCGATCGGATGTCGGCGATGGCACCACCGTGCGGTTTGGAGGGTCCCGCGGCCATCGGGCGGGCGCCGCGTCGTGGGCGCGTCCGCGGCCTCAAAGGCATGCTCGATACGGCGGCCGCTACCTTAGGGGCTTACGGGACGACGATGCCCGTCAGTCGATCCAGACCCGGTCCTGGTTGTCGGGATCGTCGATCGGTGAGGAGATGAACAGGACCTGCGGGGCGTCCTCGAACTGGCCGCCGTGCGGCGTGTTCGCCGGGATCACCCAGACGTCGCCCTTCTTGACCGGGCGGGTCACGCCGCCAACGGTCACCTCGCCGGTCCCCTCCAGGACGTAGCCGATCTCGTCATGGGTCGTGTGGACGTGCGTCCGGAATGGGCCCGGATGGCCCTGGAAGACGAACACGCTCGACTGCGTCCCGTGACCGAGGTACGTCCGCTTGAACACGTCCGCCTCGGTCAGCTTGTCCGCCTCCACGGCCCGGGCCACGTCGATGACGTCGATCCTGGCCCGTGCCACCACCTGCTGGCAGGTCGGGCAGACGTGCTGCTCGTGGCCGGCTTCGTGGTCGTGTCCACTCATCGAGTGCGCTCCTTCTGTCGGTCGCGACGCGCGACCACGGCTTCGAAGAGGAAGTGATAAACCTCGGTGTGGCGCTTGGCTTCCCACACGTCGTCGCCCCAGATGTAGGCGCCATGGTCGGCGACCACGACGCCGAACGCGTCCTTGAAGCGGGGATCGCCCAGCACCCGGGCGAGCTGCTCGGTCAGCTCCGCCTCGCGCGGCGTGTTCCGGATCACCGGCAGCAGATGGACATCGCGATTGCCGACGCCGCGAAGGCCCTTGAGCATCTCGAGGTCCCGGATCGCGACGTGGTCGGCATCGGTGGCGAGGTCGCCGACCAGGACGGCCGACAGGGCGTGCGAATGGACCACGCTCCGGGCGCCGCGCTCGCGGGCCGTGAGCGAGAAGATCGCGTTGCACTCGCTCGGGCGGAGCGCCGGGTCCGCCGGGCGCAGCAGGACGCGCCCATCGGCCGGGTCGACGGTGAAGAACTCGTCCGTGCGGATGCGCTCCTTGTGCACGCCCGTCGGGGCGAGCAGGAGGCCGCCGCCGTCCGCCGGGCCGCAGATGCCGCCGCCGGTGCCGGACACCCAACCCTTGGCGTAGAAGACCCCGAGCAGCTCCACCAGCAGCTCGCGCGTGGCGTCCTCGCTCTCGCTCATCGTCGAAGCGTAGCGGGAAGGACGGGCCGCTGGCGGGGCCCTTCGCGGCGGCTGGGCTATGGTCCGGGCGTGACCAAGTCACGGGAGGCCTCCGCTCGTCGCCGCCCCGAGCCCCTGTTCGGTGGTCGATATCGGCTGGGCCCGGTCATCGGTCGGGGCGGGATGGCGACCATCCACCGCGCCACGGACGTCCGTTTCGAGCGCGAGGTCGCCGTCAAGATCCTTCGACCCGAGGTCGCGAAGGACCCCGACCTCGCCCATCGATTCCGGCGTGAGGCGCTGGCCGCCACGGTCCTCCGCCACCCGAACATCGTCGCCTGCCTCGATACCGGCACGGACGGGATCCAGGCCTATCTCGTGATGGCTCTCGTCGACGGCGAGGACCTGGCCGCCCGACTGCGGCGCAGCGGTCGGCTGGCGCCGATGCAGGCGGCCCGCATCGGGCTCGATGTCGCTCGCGCCCTCGGTGTCGCGCACGTCCGCGGCATCGTCCATCGCGACGTCAAGCCCGGGAACATCCTGCTGGCCGCGGACGGTCGCGCGATGGTCACCGATTTCGGCATCGCCCGGCTGGCCGCGGATGCCGAGGCCGCGCTGCCCGGCACCACGCTGGGGTCGGTCCATTACTTCAGCCCGGAGCAGGCCCGCGGCACCACGACCACGCCGGCCTCCGACGTCTACGGGCTGGGTCTCGTCCTGTTCGAGGCGCTGACCGGGACGCGCGCCTGGACCGGCGCGACGAGCGACGCGATCGCCCTGGCCCGTGTGGGTGCGCCGGCGCCATCCGCGCGCGCGCTCCGTCCCGAGGTGCCGGCGTCGCTCGAGGCGGTCGTCCGGCGCGCGCTCGCGCCCGACCCCGGGGATCGTTATCCCAATGGCATGGCGATGGCCGCGGCACTCGCGCCGATCGTCAGCGGCGCCGACGCCAGCACGACGACCGTCGTCCCTGTCCCGGTCCCACTGGATGGGGAGGCCTCAGAACGCCTCGGCGACGGCGCCGCACCGCCACCCCCGCGCCGGGCCAACCGAGCACTTACAGGCGGAGCACCGCGGGCGGCGCCGCGCACCCCACGAGCCCCCCGCCGGCGACCCGCGGACGAACGGCCCCTGCTCACGATGCCCCGGGCCATCCGCGGCGGCCGTTCGAGCGCGGTCCTGGCCATGGTCGGCATCGTCGGCGTCGTGGCCGGTGCCCTGCTCGTGGCGGCGCTACCGGGCGACGGTGCCACCACCATCCCGACGCCGCGCCCACCCGCGAGCGAGGCGGCCGTGACCCTCCCCACCGCGGCCGCGGAGCCGACCATCGCCCCGACCCCGGAGCCAACGCCGCCGCCGACCGCCGACCCGTCCGAGGCGCCGACCCCGCTCCCGGCGGGCGACGTCGCCGACCTGTGCGAGATCTTCTTCGACATCCCGTGCGGGCTGGGGGCGGGCCGCTACGCGCCATCCCGGTTCAGCCCGGCCTTCGACATCGAGCTGGGCGACGGCTGGTCGGCCAGCGTGCACACGGCCGACACGGTCACCCTGACGCGGAAGGAAGGGGAGGTGACGATCGCCGGGAAGATCGTCGAGGTGTACCCGGACGGCGAAGCCCGCAAACCGAAGGAGCGCGCCCGCGACATCATCGAGGCGTTGATCGCGACGAACGGGGTCAGCGCGACGCGCCCGGCGAATGTCTCGATCGATGGTCGTCGCGGCCTGTCGACCGACCTGACACCGATCGACCCGGTGCGGGTCCAGCTGTTCGCCACCGATGGGACGACGTTCCTGCTCGAACCCGATCGCACCACGCGGATCGTGGTGATGGACCTGCGCAAGGCGACGGTCCTGGTGGCCATCGAGCCGCACGAGGGCTCCGAGCTCGCGGACATCCTCGCGACCGCCGACGACGCGGCCGGCACGATGCGTTGGCGTTGACCGACCCCTGAGGTCCGGTGCCGTGTAGACCGGATGGGTAGGGTCCTATGACCCCATCGTCGGGTCGACGCCGCCGAACGGACACGGCACAGTCGTCGGTGATGGATTCCCTTCGATCTCGAGTCGTGTGGCGACCGGCCATGGGCCGCGTCGCGGCGGACCCCCACGTCCTGCTCGCGCTGGCGGTCGTCTTCGCGGCCCTCTTCATCGAGCTGCTCGCGCGCGTGGACCCGATCGGCTTGGTGGTGCCATCCGCGATCTATCTCGCGATCCAGATCGTCCTTGCCCTGCGCATGCCGGCCGGACGAGCGCCAGCGGTCGATACGGCCAGGCTGCTGATCGCCCTGGGGGTGGTGTTCTGGATGAGCCTCCGCGGCGCGGACATGGCGACGATGCCCCTGTCGTGCCTGTATCTCCCGATCGTCGCCATGGCGGCGGTCCTCGGCACCCGCCAGGCAGTCGTGCTGGGGAGCGGGGCGATGCTCGCCTTCCTCTACGCGGTCACGGTCGCCGACCCCGTCGCCCCGGGACTCCTGCACCGCGGCATCGCCCTGGCGGTGACGATGGTCGTGCTGACGATCGGGACGCGCCGCACGATCGGATCCCTGGAGCGGGCCATCGCCCAGGCTCGCGCCGCCACGGCGGGGCAACGCCGGCGCGCTCGCCAGATGGCCGCCGTCGAAGCCGTCGGTCGGGCGCTCACCGCGAAGGGCCCCACGCGCGGCGCCCTCGAGGAGGTCATGGACGTGCTGGTGGCGCACTTCGGCTACCGCTATGTATCGATCTACACCGTCGAAGGGCCGATCATGCGACTCGGGGCGCAGCGCGGCTACGACGAGGTCATCGAGACGTTCGATGGTTCGATCGGCGTCGTCGGCCGGGTCATGCGCACCGGGAAGGCCGAGCTCGTCTCGGACGTCTCCATCGACCCGGACTACGCAACGGCCAACCTCAACGTCCGCAGCGAGGTCTCGGTCCCGCTGGCGGTCGGCGGGGTGATGCTCGGCGTCCTCAATATCGAGAGTCCGGCCGAGACGCCGCTGGATGCAGGGGACCTCGACACGATGATCGTGGTCGGCGACCGGGTCGCCGCTGCCCTCGCACTCGGCCGCGAACGCGAAACGCTCCAGGAACGCGCCGAGCTCTTCGGTCGGTTGGCCCGCTTCGGCAGTGCCATCAATGCCAGCCTTGACGCGGCCACGGCGAACGAATCGATCATCGGGGCCGTCGCCGACATGCTGGAGGTCGACATCACGACACTGATCCTGCGCGACCCCACGACCGGCGAGGATCGGATCGTCGCGATCCGCGGCGGGGACGAGCGGTACGTCGGCGTGATCATGCCGCCGGGCGTGGCGAGCGCCGGGATCTGCCTGGCGGAGGGCCGCGTCGTGAGCGAGGACCCGATCATCACGCGCGAAGACTTCCCGGAGGCGCTGCGCGGCGCGCGTGTCCAGGACGTGCTCGTCACGGCGTCGTTCCCGCTCCTGCGCGACAACGCGGTCATCGGTGCGGTGAACGTCGTGCGGCTCGACCTGGCGCGCGTCTTCACGCCGCTGGAGCTCGAGACCATGCCGCTCATCGCCTCGCAGATCACGTTGGCCCTCAACAACGTCGAGCTCCATGCGCAGATGGCCGAGGCCGCGGTCCGCGACCCGCTTACCGGCCTCTGGAACCGGCGCCACCTCGACGTGGCCCTGGGCCGGTTGTTCGCGACACGGGCTCGGTTCGATCCGGAGCTGCGGCGCCCGGTCGCAGCGATCATGTTCGACCTGGACCTGTTCGGGCAGTTCAACAAGCGCCACGGGCACCAGACCGGCGACGCCGTCCTTCGGGCGTTCGGCTCGATCCTCACGCGGCGGCTGCGTTCCAGCGACATCGTCGCGCGTTTCGGCGGGGAGGAGTTCCTCGCCGTCCTCGACGGGGCCAGCCTCGACGAGGCCCATCGCGTGGCGGAGGAGATCCGGCACGAGCTCGAGACGATCGCGATCCCCGGGTCCGATGGCGAGGAGCTGCACGCGACAGTGTCCGCGGGGTGTGCGCAGCTGGGTCCCAACGTCGCGTCGCTCGAGACGCTCCTCGAGGTAGCTGACGTCGGCCTCCAGATGGCCAAGCGCGGCGGTCGCAACCAGGTGGTCGCCGCCTGACGCTGCGCGGTGGACCCGGTCCGGTAGGCTTCGGGACCATGCCGCTCGTCGCCACCACGGCCCTCACCAAGCGTTACCCGGGCGGCGTCACGGCCCTCGACGGGCTGGACCTCGCCCTCGAGCCCGGGATCATCGGCCTGGTCGGCGCCAACGGCGCGGGCAAGAGCACGCTCCTGCGCATCCTCCTTGGCCTGCTGCCACCGACCTCCGGGAGCGCGACAGTCATGGGCCACGACGTCCGCACCCAGGGCACCACCCTGCGCCGGTTCGTCGGCTACATGCCCGAATCGGATTGCCTGCCGCCGGACACGACCGCGACCGATTTCGTCGGCCAGATGGCGCGCCTGTCGGGCCTGCCGGCCGCGGCCGCCCGCGAGCGCGCCGCGGACGTCCTCCGACACGTCGGGCTGTACGAAGAGCGTTACCGACCCATCGGCGGCTACTCGACCGGCATGAAGCAGCGGGTCAAGCTGGCCCAGGCGCTCGTCCACGACCCTCGGCTCCTGCTCCTGGACGAGCCGACGAACGGCCTCGACCCGGCCGGCCGCGAGGAGATGCTGGCCCTGGTCCGTCGGACCGGCACGGAATTCGGGATCGCCGTCATCGTGGCGAGCCACCTGCTGGGCGAGATCGAGCGGGTCTGCGATTTCCTGGTGGCGATCGATGCCGGGAAGCTCATCCGCGCGGCGCCGCTGCGCGAGTTCACGGAGCGGACCGGCAGCCTCGCGGTCGAGGTCGAGGAGGGCGCGGCGGCACTCGGGGCGGCCCTGGTGGCCGCCGGACTGGCCGCGACGGTCGATGGCCGCACCGTCCTCGTCGAGCTCCTCGATGACCGGCCATGGGACCTCGTTCGCGATACCGTCGCCGACCTAGGCCTGCCGCTCGTGCGCATGGAGCAACGCCGGCGCGGTCTCGAGGAGCTGTTCCGGTGACCGCTGCGGGGGGCGCGTCGGGGAACATCTACGACCTCGGGTACCAGGGCTACGACGGGCCCCGCGTGGGACGGCCCAGGGTCGCCCTCGACCTGCTGTTCCAGACGCTTCGGGCCGCGTACGGCATCGGCCGGGGCGGCCGCGCGAAGATCGTCCCGTTCCTCATGCTCGGGTTGTCCGTGCTGCCCGCGGTGCTGGCGGTCGGGATCTCGGCACTTGCGGCCCAGGCCGGCGCGGCCGGGGCGCTGGACGAAGCGTCGCCCATCCGTCACGACACCTACCAGAACCTGACCTCGACCCTGGTGATGCTGTTCTGCGCCGCCCAGGCCCCGGAGCTGTTCGGGCGCGACCAGCGCTACGGCGTGCTGCCGCTGTATTTCTCGCGGGTCCTGACCCGCATCGACTACACGCTCGCGCGCGCCGGCGGGCTGTTCCTGGCGATCTTCATCATCTCGGTCGTCCCGCAGGTCATCCTCAGTCTCGGCGCGATCCTGGTGGCGCCCGACCCGCTGACCGGGCTGCAGAAGGACCTTCCGGAGGTGCCGCGCTACCTGCTCGTGTCCCTGCTGGCGTCCGCCCTGCTCGGCGGCGTGGCGACGGTCATCGCGGCCTGGACGCCGCGGCGGGCCTACGCGACGGCCGCGATCATCGCCATCTTCGTGGTGCCGCCGATCGTGGTCGCCCTGCTGGCCGAGCTCGCGGTCGGGGACGCGGCGCGCGTCCTGGTCCTGCTCAGCCCGGGCGACGTCCTCGACGGCGTCAACGCGGCGATCTTCGGTGCGGTCTCGCCCAACTCGACCGTGGTCGCGGCCAACCTGCCAGGCTGGGCCTATCTCGTGGCGACGATCGCCGGCACGGTCGGCTGCGTGCTGCTCGTGGTGCGGCGATACCTCTCGGTGACGGCATGACCGACGCGACGAGTCCGGCACCGGCCCCGAATCCGGCACCGGCCCCAACCTCGGCCGTGCCCCGCCCGGTCCCGGCCATCGAGCTCGACCACGTCTCGCGCTGGTACGGCAACGTCGTCGCAGTCAACGACATCTCGTTCGCGCTCGGCCCGGGCGTCACCGGGCTGCTCGGTCCGAACGGCGCGGGCAAGTCGACGCTGCTCAACCTGCTCGCCGGCCTGCTGGCGCCATCGGCCGGCACGGCGCGGATCGACGGCCGGCCCGCTTTCGGCGACCCGTCCGTCTACCGGGACGTCGGCGTCGTCCCGGAGCGCGAATCGGTGCCCGCCTACCTGACCGGACACGAGTTCGTCCGCCTCAACGCCGACCTGCAGGGCATGCCCGACGCGGCGGCGGCCACGGACCGGGCGATCGCCACGGTCGACCTCGCCGCCGACGCCCACCGTCCACTGCGCACCTACTCGAAGGGGATGCGTCAGCGCGCGAAGCTGGCAGCGGCCCTGGTCCACGAACCCCGGATCCTGCTGCTCGACGAGCCGTTCAACGGCATGGATCCCCGCCAGCGCCTGCACATGATCGGGCTGCTGCGCCAGATGGCCGCGGCGGGCCGGGTCATCCTCTTCTCGTCGCACATCCTCGAAGAGGTCGAGCAGCTCGCCGACGCGGTCCTCGTCGTGTACGCCGGTCGACTCGCGGCGTCCGGCGACTTCCGGTCCATCCGGCGGCTCATGACCGACCGCCCGCACCGGTTCACGATCCGCTCGACCGACGACCGGGCGCTCGCCGCTGCGCTCCTCCACGAGCCGTCTGTCTTCGGCGCCGAGCTGGTCGACGGCCTGCTGGCGGTCCGGACCTCCGACTACCTGGCGTTCACGCGGATCGTCGCGCCGACCGCCCGTGCCGCCGGCATCCGGCTGCACGAGGTCCGTCCGACCGACGACTCGCTCGAGAGCGTATTCGCCTACCTGGTCCGTCGGTGACCCAGTTCGGGGCCCTGGTGACGCTCACGCTGCGTGGCCTGCTCGGGCGGCGGCGCATCGTCCTGATGGTCGTGCTGGCGGGGCTGCCGGTCCTCGTCGGGCTGCTCATCCGGCTGGGCGGTGGCCGCAGCGACGCCCCCGAGATCCTCGACTCGCTGATGATCCGCACGGTCCTACCGCTCATCGCGCTCGTCATCGGCACCTCGACGATCGGTTCGGAGATCGAGGACG
>JAXDKY010000399.1:0-4182 GCA_034666885.1 Chloroflexota bacterium | reverse complement strand
GGATCGACGACCGTGCCGTAGATGAGCGGATAGCTGCCGTCCGCGTCGCGAACCAGCGACAGCGTCAGGTCGGTGCCGCCGTCGAGGTTGACTGCGAACCAGTCCCAGCCACCGCCGCCCACGCTGATGAAGTCGCCCCACTGGTGGTCGAACCATGCCTGGCCGGTCACCCGGAACTCGGTCCCGTCGAGCGTGACCGTGCCGGAGGCGTCCAGCGCGGTCCGCGAGTAGTAGTAGGAGCCGCCGGCGGGCCCGAAGTCGATCCAGCCGTCACGGTCATGGAGGGCCGGCGGCTTGGTCGCCTGGAGCGTGAGCGCGAGGGCGAGGCCCCCTGGGCTGCCGGCGGCCTCCGCCTCCGGCTTCGAGAGGGTGGCCGCCAGAACGTCGTCGCCGCCTGCGCCGTGCATGGTCCAGCTCGGCCGGTCGAACGTCGCCGCGTCACTCGGGTCCAGGCCCGTCAGGGAAAGATCGAAGCCAGTCGGGACACCGGACGCATCGCGTGGCGAGCGATCGACCCTCTCGCCGACCTCCAGTCGCTGGCTGTACAGGAATCGCTGGCCGGTCTCGTCGGTGATGGCCAGGTGCGAGGCCCAGGTCGTCGGGAAGCTGCCGCGCTCGGCCCGGAAGATGACGTATTCGAAGCCCAGCTTCCGCGCCGTGCCGTCAGCGGCGGTGCCGGCGAGGTGGCCGGTGTAATACCACCACTCGGTCAAGCGGTCGTGCGGGCCGTCGTCGCGTGGCAGGACCACGGGGAGCGGATCCGCGACGGCGACCGGCCGGGCGGTGGGCGGAGGGATGGCCGGCACGGAAGCGGGCGGAGCGGCCAAGATGGGTTGGCCGGCCGTGCAGCCCGCCACGACCAGCACCGCGACGAGGATGGCGCCCAGCGGTCGGGTGCGCGGCGGTCGTGCCCGTCGTGCCCACCGCGCGATCATCGGGCCACCGCCGCTTCGGCCTCGGCCTCCGATGCCGGCAGGCGCCCGCCGACGAAGCGCTCGAGCCGCGCGGGCATCCACCAGTTCCAATGGCCCAGGAGCCGCATGGTCGAGGGCACTAACAGCGCCCGGACCACGGTCGCGTCGAGCGCCACGGCGATGGCGACGCCGAGACCGAGCGCCTTGATGAGCACGATGTCCGCGAACGCGAACGACCCGGCAACGACGACGACGATCAGCGCGGCCGAGGTCACGATCCGGCCGCTGCGCTCCAGGCCACGGGCGACGGCCTCGGTGTTGTCGCCCGTGGCGTCCCAGACCTCCTTCATCCGCGTGAGCAGGAACACCTCGTAGTCCATCGACAACCCGAACAGGACGCAGAAGAGGATCACCGGCTGGGTCGTCTCGACGAACCCGAGCGGCTGGAACCCGAGCAGCGCCGACAGGTTGCCATCCTGGAAGATCCACACGAGTGCGCCGAAGCTCGCCGTGATCGATAGCGTGTTCATCACGAGCGCCTTGGCCGGCAGCACGACCGAACGGAGGAGGGCGAACAGGACGACGTAGGTCGTGATCAGGATGAACAGCGCGGTCCTCGGGAAGTCGGCCGCCACCCCGTCGACGACGTCCGCGACATCGGCGGCGCCGCCGCCTACGAGGATCGTGAACCCGGGCGGTGCGGCGAGTCTGCCCTTCGGGTCGCGCAGGTCCTCCACGAGGCCGCGACCCTCGGCGCGGTTCGGGCCGAAGGGCGTGGTCAGCGTGAAGGCCGTGAGGTCGCCGCGGGTGGTGGCGGCCAGGGCGGTGGCGACGAATCGATCGCGCGGTCCGTTGGGGTCGCCGTAGAGCAGCTGGTATTGCTCGACCGTGAGTCGCGGGTCCACGTCGACGAGGCTGTCGACGCGGCGCACCCGCGGGTCCGCGGCGAGCCGGCGGGAGTACTCGTACAGACGGGCCAGGTTGTCCGGGGTGGTCGCCGCGCCCTGGGTGCGGATGGCGATCGATATAGGCGCGAAGGCCCCTTCCCCGAACTCGGCCTGGAGCCGATCGAAGGCGGCGCGCGACGGCACGCCCGGCGGCAGGATGCTCGCGTCCGGTGCGTTGAACCGGACGTGCAGGAACGGCGATCCGAGCACCAGCAGCAGGGCAAGCGTCGGAATCAGGAAGGCGAGCGGGCGTCGCATGACGCGGTGGGCGAGGCGGGCCCACGAGCCGTCGCCCTCGGCTCGCGCCGTGACCTTCCGTACCGCGAAGCGATCCAGGTTCGGGCCGACCACCGTCAGCACCGCCGGCAGCAGCGTCAGCGCAGCCAGGACCGCGAGGCCGACGACCAGCGCCCCGGCGATACCGACGCTGCGCAGGATCATGAACTCGAAGAGCACGAGCCCGAGCAGGCCCAGCAGGACGGTCAGGCCGCTGAAGAAGACCGCGCGGCCCGCGGTCGCGACCGTGATCCGGACCGCCTCGGCCACGGCGTCGTCCGCGTCGGCCGGTCGCTTGGCGAGCTCCTCGCGGAACCGGCTCGTCATGAGCAACGAGTAGTCGACGCCCAAGCCCAGCCCGAGGAGCGTCGCCAGGTTCAGCACGAAGATGCTCATCGGTATGACCGAGGCGATGAGGAAGACGCCGGCGAGTGCGATGAGCACGCTCGCACCACCGACCACGAGGGGGACCCCCGCCGCGACGACCGATCCGAAGACCAGCAGGAGGGCGAGCGCCGCGAGCGGAAGCGAGATGATCTCGCTGCGCTGGAGGTCGTGCTCGCTCACGGTCTGCACGTCGCCATAGAACGCCGGGCCGCCAGCCAGCTCGACCGTCAACCCGGGCGCGTCGCGAAGGGCGGCCCGAAGCACCGGCAAGGCCTTCGGGGAGTCGTCCGGTGGCAGGTCGAGCAGGACGATGTCGTAGGCGGTATGCCGATCGGCCGAGACCTGCCGTGGCTGGAGGAGATGCGAGACGACGCGCGCGACGTGGGTCGCGCCGGGGATGTCGCGCATCGCGGCGGCCGTGCCCAGCTCGAACGCGGGCGTGCCGGCCTCCAGGGTCGGGCTCGAGAAGACCACGACGAGCGCGGACGGCGGCGCCCCGAGCTCCGCCTCGAGAACGGCTTTTGCATGGGCCGATTCGAGGTTGTCGTTGATGAAGCCACCGGCGCTGAGGGCGCCGGGAGCCTGGGGGGCAAGGGGCAGTGCCAGGACGATCAGCACGCCCCACGCCCCGATGACCAGGCGGGCGCGGCGCGCGACGAAACGGCCGAGTCGATCGAAGGGGCTCATGGACGAAGGTTCGGTCCAGGGATGCGGTGGTGGCGGCCGATCGGCCGCGCGCTCATCGTAGCCGCGACGGCGCAGGGAGCACCTCGACGGTCTCGGCGCCGACGACACCGCGACCCGGCCCGGCCCGCCGCGGTTGCAGAAACGTGTTACTCACGAGTATCACGATACCCGACCGCGGGTGGGTGTCAAATCTCCCGGATCGACGCTCGAAGGCGGCCGGCCTTCTGCTAGCATCTCGCCACGATGCAGCTCTTCCTCGTCGCCTTCCAGCAGCCCATCCCGTTCGGGATCAGTGCCCTCGTGGTGACCGCGATGATCGTGATCATCCTCAAGTCGGCGCTCTCATCCGAAGGGGGCTCGGGCTGGGTGCGTCGGCTCACGAACCCGAACGCGAAGTTCCTCTTCACGTTCCTGTTCATCGGCTGGGCCGTCGTGTTCGGGATCGGCCTGCAGCTCGTCCCGCACCAGGGCGCCAGCACGCCGTACGGGGCGCTCGGCCTCATCGCGCTCTTCTCCGGCTTCTTCATCATGATGGGCTTCCTCTGGGCGGTGATCGGGGAATAGGCTCCCGATTTCGTCACGTCGCGCCCCTGAGGCCCCGGTCACCAGCCGGGGCCTTTTGATTCCTCCAGGGTCGTCGTCTCGTTGCGACGGGACCTTCGGGCGCTGGACCGGGCGGACGGTCCTGCTATCATCCGTCGACTTGCAGCGTGCATACTTTCTATGCATCGGAGGCAGCCCCGCTTGGACGCCCACGAGATCAAGACCGCCGTCGCGCATCAGGCGGCGGCCCGCGCCGCGGCCGAGACGCCGTTCGTGAACCTGTCCGACCCCGCGCGCCAGCTCGGCGCCGACGGGAAGCCGGCCGTCAGCCGGCGCGCGCCGATCTACGAGGACGTGCCGGACGAGCAGTGGAACGACTGGCGCTGGCAGCTGTCCCATCGCGTCAACGACCTCGAGGAGGTCGGGCA
>JAXDKY010000398.1:0-2543 GCA_034666885.1 Chloroflexota bacterium | reverse complement strand
GGAGGCGCATCGCGTTATCGCACGCTCCGACGAGACCGGCGACGGTCGCGCCGGAGAAACTGAACCCGGTCCCGGCCCCCGGGTGCGTCGTCTCGTCGACGACGGTATCGGCCAGGCCACCCGTGCGGTGGACGATCGGCGGCGTCCCGTAGCGAAGCGCGATCATCTGGCCCTGACCGCACGGCTCGAAGCGCGACGGCATGGCGAAGAAGTCGGCGCCGGCGTAGATCCGGCGCGCCATCGCCCGGTCG
Source organism: Chloroflexota bacterium (assembly GCA_034666885.1). Classification (GTDB taxonomy): domain Bacteria; phylum Chloroflexota; class Limnocylindria; order Limnocylindrales; family CSP1-4; genus SPCO01. The sequence continues at coordinate 2,292 of JAXDKY010000398.1, read as the reverse complement.
AACTTCTCGATCAGCGCCACTCGCTCGGGCGATGCGTGGACGAGCTCGCGGAACGGGTCGGCGAGCGATGGGTGCCCGCTGCCCTGCACGATCACTCGCCCGCCGCGCGCCAGCAACTGTGGCGTCGCGTCTGCGAGCAGGTCGAACCCCTTCTGCGGGTCCATGCGCCCGATCATCCCGATGACCGGGCCATCGTCGTGCGGGTCGAAGCCGACCCGGCGCAGCAGCTCGGCTCGGGATTCGGCCTTGCCGGAAGGGTCCCCTCGCGAATAGGTCGCGGCGAGCTCCCGGTCCGTCGCCGGATCCCAGACCGCGGTGTCCAGCCCGTTGAGGATCCCGATGAATCGGTCCCCACGGGTGCGCAGGAGGCGGTCGAGACCCATCCCGAACTCCGGCGTCAGCGCTTCCCGGGCGTAGGTCGGCGAGACGGTGTTGACGATCTCCGCGGCCTCGATGCCCGCCGCGAGCAGGTCGACGCCGTCGGCGTTCTGCCCCGGCACGCCGGCTCCGGGCCGAACGCCGAGCTGGGCCAGGGCCGCGTTTGCCGTCCAGCCGTGATAGGCGAGGTTGTGCAGGGTCATCACGAGCGCCGCGTTCCCGACCGTTGGCTCATCGCGGTACCAGAGGTCGCGGAAGATGGCCGCCGGACCCGCCTGCCAGTCGTTCAGGTGCAGCACATCGACGGGACGGCCCTCCGCCCGGATCGCCTCGAGCGCGGAGCGCGCGTACAACCCGAACCGCCAGGCATTGTCCGCGTAGTCCCCGTCCGCGTCGCCGTACAAGCCAGCGCGGTCGAACGCCGGAGCGTGGTCGACGAGCCTCAGCCGATACCCGTTCGCCGCGACGTCGACGATCGTGACCTGCGTCGACCCGGTCCGTGCGTGCGGGTCGGGGACGGCCAGCTTCGTCTCCCCGAGGATCGAGGCCGGGTCGGGCGCCGGCACGCTCTGGTAGCGCGGCAGGTACACGTCGACGGGTCCGTCCACGCCCTCGACCTCGGGGTGGCCCAGCGCCCGTGCCAGGGCATCGACGACGTCGGCCAGGCCGCCCGTCTTCGCCCACGGCTCGCATTCGGCGGCGAGGAACGCCACCCGCAGTCCCATCGTCGCCATGGTAGTCGTCGATCTGGTCGTCGCGACCCGTTATCATGCGCCCGCATGGATCCCGTCTCCGTCCCGTCGATCCCGGCGGCGAGCTTCCCGCTCCCACCGCGTCTCGAAGGACTGCGACGGCTCGCGTACAACCTGCGCTGGGCATGGGATCCGCGCACGCGGAACCTGTGGAGCCTGGTCGACCGGACGGCGTGGACGCGCTATCGCAATCCGATCCCCGTCATCAGCGGGCCGACCGAGTGGTCCCGCCTGCTCGACGACGAGAAGTTCCTGGCCGAGTACCACGACGTGCTGGCCGGGTTCGACCGGTACATGGCCGACGGCTCAGACCACTGGTTCCAGCGCAAGCACGGCGACAAGCTCGCGGGGCCGATCGCCTACTTCTGCGCCGAATACGGGATCCACGAATCGCTCGGCATCTACTCGGGTGGTCTCGGGGTCCTCGCCGGGGACCACATGAAGTCGGCCAGCGACATGGCGCTGCCGTTCCTCGGCGTCGGGCTGCTCTACCGCAAGGGCTACTTCCGCCAGTCGATCGACGCGGACGGCCACCAGGAGCACAACTACCCCGACTACGACCTCAGCCGGCTCCCGATCTCTCGCGTCCAGGATGAGAACGGGCTCCCGCTGACCGTCCAGGTCGAGCTGCCGGGTCGCGACCTGGTCGTCGCCGTGTGGCTCGCCCAGGTCGGCCGCATCCCGGTGCTCCTGCTCGATAGCGACGTTGCCGAGAACGCCGTCGAGGATCGGCCGATCACGCACATCCTGTATGTCCGCGGGCGCGAGATGCGCCTGCACCAGGAACTGGTGCTGGGGATGGGCGGGGTCCGGGCGGTCCGGGCGCTCGGCCAAGCGCCCGCCGTGTGGCACCTCAATGAAGGCCACTCCGCGTTCCTCCTGGCCGAGCGCGCCCGTGAATACGTCGCGGCCGGGAGCGCCCTGAACGACGCCTGGGCCCGCGTCCGGCGCGACAGCGTGTTCACGATCCATACCCCCGTGTCGGCGGGCAACGAGCGCTTCGATGCGGACCTCGTGCGACGTGTCGCCGGTCCCCTGCTCGACGCCGGCGGCGTACCGCTCGAAGAGGTCCTGGGCCTGGGCCTCGGCACGGACGGCGATCCAGGGCAGTTCGACATGACCGCCTTCAGCCTGCGCCTGACGAACGGGGCGAACGCCGTCA
>JAXDKY010000397.1:0-3765 GCA_034666885.1 Chloroflexota bacterium | reverse complement strand
AGACATGGCGCTGGCAGCAGGAGGACATCGAGCGGGTCCAGGAGTTCCGGAAGTGCATCGAGTGCTTCCTGTGCCAGGACGTCTGCCACGTCCTGCGCAACCACGAGACGGAGCAGCCGTTCATGGGGCCGCGTTTCCTCGTCCGGAGCGCCGGCCTGGAGATGCACCCGATCGACACCGCGGACCGGACTCGCCACCTGAAGGACGAGGGCGGGATCGGGCTGTGCAACATCACGAAGTGCTGCACGGAGGTCTGCCCGGAGCACATCAAGATTACCGACAACGCGATCATCCCGCTCAAGGAGCGGGTCGCCGACAAGTACTACGACCCGATCCAGATCGTCTGGCGGAAGCTCCGCGGCACCGACGACGACGAGGCGCCAGCGCCGACGATGCCGTCATTCCCCGGATCCGGCGCTCCGTCCGGGCCCGGCGGAGACCCCGGCTGAGCGCCTCCGACGGCGACCGCGCTGGCGAGCCGACGCTGTGGCCACCGCCGCCGGGCGCCGCCGGCGATCGGCCGCTCCGCCTGGTCATCCGAACCGACGGGGCCGCGCGCGGCAATCCCGGGCCGGCTTCGGCCGGCGCCGCGCTCATCGACGCCTCGCGTCCTGACGCCCGCGACCCACGAGCCCGCCCCGACGCGACGATCTCGGAGTTCCTCGGCGTCCAGACGAACAACGTCGCGGAGTACACCGCCGTCGTCCGGGCCCTGGGCCTCGCCCGCGAGCTGGGTGCTCGCGAGGTCGACCTGCTCCTGGACTCCAAGCTCATCGTCGAGCAGCTGGCCGGTCGCTGGCGGGTCAAGGATTCCAAGTTGATCCCCCTGTGGGAGGAGGCCCGTCGGATCCTGCGTGGCTTCGACCGCTGGTCGGCGACGCACGTACCGCGGGCCCAGAACTCGCTGGCCGATGCGCTCTGCAACGAGGCGATCGACCGTGTCGCAGCGGGCGGGCCTTCGATCGTCGTCGTGCGGCCCGGAACCTGAGCCCGCGCCGCTCCGTCCTCGGCCGGTGATGCCGGCCAGATTGCGTACCGCGTTGTTGGTCGTCCTGATCGCCCTGGCCGCCTGCGATGGGCCGGCAGCGTTGGATACCACTCGTGAAGGTCATCCCGCCACGATGGCCGGGAGCTCGTGGCGGGTCGTCGGCGTCGGTGGCCAGGTGCCGGTCGCCGGCAGGGTGCCGACGCTCACCTTCGAGGACGCGAAGGTGAGCGGCTCCGGCGGCTGCAACGTCTTCAGCGGCTCGTACCAATACGACCCAGCGAGTGGTCAGATCCGCTTCGGCAACATCGGGATGACGGCGAGGGCCTGCGCAGAGCCCGCGGCAAACGACTTCGAGACCCGGTTCTCGGACGCGCTCGTCCGGGCGAATGGCGTCTCCGTCGACAGCCAGGGCCGGCTGACGCTCAGCGGGCCGGGCGGCGCGATTCTCCTCGAGGTCGACCCGCAGCGGGCGGTCGAAGGCTGAGCTCGTCGTTTCGGACGACCGTGATCCGTGACCTGGATGGAATCGACGGCTGGCACGCTCGCTCGAGTGGCATTGCCGACGTGATCGAGCGTGCGAACGCCCGATGTCATCCGAGACGTGCATCAGCCGAGGTCCAACGAGCGCCCGGACGCGCAGGTCCGGACCAACCGATCGGCGGCGGTAGAATGAGGCGGTCAGCGAGGCGGTCGGATGGCTGCGCGCCACGTCGGGGGCAACCCCGTGAAGGGCGTGAGGAAAGTCCGAGCTCCCCAGCGCAGGGTGGCGGGTAACGCCCGTCCGTCGCGAGACGAGGACCAGTGCCACAGTGACGATGCCGACCGACGGCGTGAGCCGGCGGTCGGAGTGAAACGCGGCAAACTCCACCCGGAGCAAGGCCAAATAGGAGGGCGCAACCCGTGCGGGGCAACCCGTCGGGGGAGAGGTGCGCTGCCCAGCCCTCGGGTCGGCCGCAAGAGCCGTCGGGCAACCGGCGGCCCCAGAAGGATGGCCATCCCCGCCGGGCGCTTCGGCGCCGGGCGGGACAGAACTCGGCTTACAGACCGCCTCGCTGACATTCCCGCCCCTCCGTGCGATGAGCACGCGCCTGGCGACGCCCCATGCCGCTCCGGCATGAATTCGAGTATCAGCGAGCGTGATCGAGGACCAATCGAAGGACGGTCGAGCGCGTTCGACCCGGAATCCATGCCGCTCCGGCATGGCCGTTCTCCAGGTCCGGGATGACCCGTCGGACGGGCGGGTCAGTCCTCGTCGGGACGGAACGTGTGCGGCGCCGTGCAGGAGTTGCAGATCGGGGTCGCGGCGTCGAGCGTGCCCAGGGGGATCGGGACGCGGCGGTCGGGGAGGAGGCACTCGACGTCGTACAGGCGCTCGGCCCCGCTCTCGATCTGAATCAGCCGACGGAACGTGCAGCGCTTGATCCGCTGCGGGGCGAGCCGATACGGATCGGGCTCGATCGTTACCGTCGGGAGCGGCAGTGCCATGGGCGCGGACTTGCCTCAGGGGAACGCGGATGTCACCGAGAAGCTCGGTCAGGCGGCGGACTCTAGCACCGGCCTGTTTGCCACGGCAACATCCTAAACGTACTAGACTCCGCGCCGACCAGGCGGTTCTAGCGCGGAGGGCCGGTGGAACAAGGCGAGCGGACGATGGCGGATCGACTCGATCCGACCTCCGACCACGTCGCCACACCGTTCCTGCCCGCGGACGAACCGGGACTCGCCGACGTTCGTGAGCTCTGCCCCTTCCTCGCATCCGAGTCCGCTGACGGCCGGGCCCTCGGAGCCATCGGTCGGCCCGATCCGGCAAATCGCTGCATCGCCCTCGGCGAGCCCCAGCCGCAGTCGGTCCGGCAGCAGGAGCTGGTCTGCCTGACCGCGAGCCACATCAACTGCCCGCGCTATCTCCGCGGCGTGCTGCTCGCCGGAGCGCCGCCGCCCAAGGCCGCCCGACAGCCGATCTCGGTCGCCGTCATCGGCTCGGGGCTCGTCCTTGCCGCCGCCCTGGCCGCGTCGTTCGCCTTCCTGGTCGTCCGCGGCGGCTTCGACCTGCCGATCGGCACACCGGGCCCGTCGGAGCTCGCCGTCGCCACGACCGCGAGTCCGGCTGCGACGACCAGCCCCGCACCGACGCTCGCGCCGTCGACCAGTTCGTCGCCGACGCCATCAGCGTCGCCGAGCCCTTCGGCAGCGCCCAGTCCGTCGGCCACGGTTGCTCCGACCGCGACTCCGGCGGCGACCGCGCGGCCGACTGCCCGACCGACGCCCGCTCCCACGAATGATCGCTACGCCCTGCTGACCCGCTGCGCGGGCACGCCGGACTGCTGGATCTACACGATCCGCTCCGGCGACAACCTGCAGAGCATCGCGAACTGGTTCGGGGTCTCGTATGACCGGGTACGCGCGATGAATCCGGGCCTCGCGGTTCCGATCCACGCCGGCGAGCGGCTGAGGATCCCGACCCCCACTCGCTGAGGACCCGGCCCGGGACTGGGCCGGCTGGCCCCGCGAATCCCGGGCGGCGCAATTCCGACGCCCGACCCCTCGGCGAGCACCCTCGGCCCGAACGCGTCGTCGATGCACGTTGACCCATTGACGGGACTGCATTCGGCGCTAGAATGCCGGCAAGTGGTGTGAAGTGGCCCAAAGTGGGGCAACCAGAACGGCCCAATCGAAGCCAGTTGATCTCCACGCACTCATTCAGGCATCGCCTCTGCAACTGGGGAAGCCCGTCAGGTGTTCACCGGCGAGTACCGGCACTCGGTGGACGAGAAGGG
>JAXDKY010000396.1:0-4087 GCA_034666885.1 Chloroflexota bacterium | reverse complement strand
TCGGGCTCGGTCGGAGCTTCGGCCTCGACGGGTGCCTCGGCCTGGGCTTCGGGCTCGGTCGGAGCTTCGGCCTCGACGGGTGCCTCGGCCTGGGCTTCGGTCTCGGTCGGCGCTTCGGCCTCGACGGGTGCCTCGGCCTGGGCTTCGGTCTCGGTCGGCGCTTCGGCCTCGACGGGTGCCTCGACCTGGGCCTCTGCCTCGGTCTCGGTCGGAGCTTCGGCCTCGACGGGCGCCTCGGCTTGGGCTTCGGTCTCGGTCTCGGTCGGAGCCTCGGGCTCGGCCGGGGCGTCGACCTGTGCCGTCGCCTCGGGTGCCTCGGACTCGGCGGCGGGTGCCTCGGCCTCGACCTCGGCCGTCGGGGCCACCTCGGCCTCGGTGGTCGCGGCCGCCTCGGCCGTCGGAGCCGCATCGTCACCCTCAGCCGCAGCAAGTTGCTGGCGGACCTGGGCGAACGCCGAAGCGAGCGTGTTGTCGATCCCGCCTTCGGGCTCCTGCACCGCATCGCTCATCGAATAGCTGCGCTCCGGGCGCGGGCGGCGCTCGGGTCGCGGACCGCCTGCGGCAGCGGACGGACCGGGCTGACCCGGTTCGACGGCCGGCCGGGCCGGCGGCTCCTCGGCCTGCTTGAGGCTGAGGCCCAGGCGGTGGCGCTCGGAATCGAGCGAGATGATCTTGAGCTTGAGCGACTGGCCCTCGTGGACCACGTCACCCGGGTGAGCGACGCGCTGGTGGGATAGCTCGCTGATATGGATCAGGCCCTCGAGGCCGTCGCGCACGCGGACGAAGGCGCCGAAGTTGACGAGCTTCGTGACGGTGCCGTCGATGACGTCGCCAACATTGAAGTCCGCGACCGTGGAGTGCCACGGGTCGGGCTGCAGACGACGGATCGACAGGCTGATCCGGCCGCGCTCGTGGTTGATGTCGATGACTTCCGCCTCGACCTCATCCCCGACCTTGTAGCCGGCCTCGGGGTTGTTGACCTTGTTCCACGAGAGCTCGCTCTTGTGGACGAGGCCATCGATGCCGCCGAGGTCGATGAACACACCGAACGGGGCGATCGAGCGGACCGTGCCGGTGACCTTCTGGCCGACCTGCAGGCTGCTGAACAGCTCGTCGCGCTTCTCGCGGCGCTCCTCGTAGAGGGCGACCTTCTCGGAGAGGATCAGTCGGTTGGCCTTGCGGTTGACCTCGAGGATCTTGAGCCGGAGCTTGCGGCCGACGAACGGCTGCAGCTTCTCGGCGATCTCCTGGGCCGCGTCGCGCGGCTGGTCGTTCTGCGGCCGGCGCGGAAAGTCGACGATCTGGCTGATCGGGACGAAGCCGCGGATGCCGCAATCGACGATGAGGCCACCCTTGTTGTGGTCGATGACCGGCGCCTCGATGATGACGCCCGTCTCGAACTGCTCCTGCATGGCGCGCCATTTGCGCTCGAGGCCGGCGCGGCGCAGCGAGAGGACGGCATGGCCCTCCGGCGACTCCGGCTGGAGGACGTACACGAGCACGGTGTCGCCGATGTTCAGCGGGGCCTGGCCCTCGCCGCCGTGGCGCCCGAACAGCTCGCGGTTGCTGACGACGCCTTCGCTCTTGGCGCAGATGTCGACGAGGATCTCGTCCTTGTCAATGCGCACGACATTGCCTTCGACGACGTCGCCGTGCTTGAAGCTCTTGATGTCGGAGTCCTGCTCCGCGAGCAATTCCTCCATCGTCGTCGGCTCGGGGCCGAGGTCACGCGGCGGGGCCACGGGCTCAGGCTCGTCGTCGGCCGCGGGCGCATCGGCCGTGTCGGCCTGGTCGAGGCCGGCGGACGCCTCAGGGGCGTGGTCGGCCGGCGCAGCGTCCGATGAGGCCTGCGGGCTGTCGGCGGCGGCGTCAGTACCGGCCGACGCGTCCTGGGCAGGATCGTCGGCGGCAGCGAGGGCTTCGACGGCGGCCTCGCCCCCATCGTCAGCGCCTGTGGCAACGGCGGCCGCGTCGGATGTCTCGGCACCGTCCGGGGTCGCCGACGCGGCGGACCCTTCGGTCGCCTCGGCCGTGTCGGCGGCAAGCTCCGTGGAGCTCGGTGCGTCCGAGGTTGCGGTCGCTTCGACCGGGGTCGCCGAGGTGGCCGTTTCGATGGCGCCGTCCCCGGGACGGGCGTCGGCACGCCCATCGGGCTCTGCGGCGGGGGCGGCGCTGCCCTCGATCTCGGGAGCGGAACTCGTCTCGGCGGGCTCGTCGGCGACGGCGACCGCCCCGACGGGCTGCTCGGACGCCTGTTGGGTCACCGAGGCGTTCGCGTCGGTGTCAGGCGCGGTCCCGCCCTGCTGCTCTTCGGTCAATGTAGTGGTCACTCCTGGTTGGTGGATTTGCAACCGAGAATCACGAACGGCCTGGGCATCGCTCAGGCCGTGACCGGGAAGGCTGGGTGGGTCCGTGGTGATCTAACTCCGCGGTCCGCTCCTTCGCGCTCTGTGTGGCCTGATTCCGCTCTTCAGCTACCGTGCCTCTTCGGGGCCGGGAGAGTCTAGCACAGCGTTTCACGCGGCTACAATCGCCCGGCCGTGCCCGAACTCCCAGATCTGACCGTGGTCGCCGAGGCCTTCGACGCCGCCCTGCGAGGACGCACCATCGACTCGGCGAGCGCGCCCGGGCCGCTTGCCGTGCGAGGCACGCCGGCAGAGTTGCAGGCGCTGGTCGGGCAGACCGTCACCTCGATCCGGCGCCGAGGCAAGTTCCTCATGATCGACCTGGATCGCGATCGCATCGTCGTGAACCCCATGCTGACGGGTCGGTTCCAGCTCGCCGGCCCGGGCGTAAAGCTGCCATCGAAGACCGCGGTCGTGCTCGGCTTCGGGCCCATGGGGTCGCGGGGTCGCTTCAAGCCGGCGGCCTGGACGCGCGATGCCGCCTGGCTGCCAGCGCCCGACGCGCATCCCGAGATCCGTTACCGCGACCCGACCCAGATGGGCAAGGTCTACCTCCTGCCCGAGGGCGTCGAGCGGACCGTGCCCGGCCTCGGCGTGGACGAGATCGGCCCCGACGTCGACGACCCGGCCCTGACCGTTGAAGCATGGCGCGAGCGCATCCGCCGGCATCCGGGCGAGCTGAAGAACCTGCTGCGCAACCAGGCGTTCGTGGCCGGCATCGGCAATGCCTACAGCGACGAGATCCTGCATGCCGCTCGCCTGCTGCCCTTCCGCAAGCGATCGACGCTGGCAGATGAAGAGGTGGACGCGCTCTACACGGCGGCGCGCACCACCGTCGCCGATGCGATCGAGGTGCTGCGCCGGCGGGTCCCGCCGACATTCGAGACCCAGGCGCGCGACTTCCTCGCGGTGCACATGAAAGGGGGCCAGGCGTGTCCCCGCTGCGGGACCAGGATCACCGAGGTCAAAGCCGGCGGCTTCGTGACATCGTTCTGCCGAGGCTGCCAGCGCTGAACGCGCCTCCGAGATCGGCGAGCCGGATCAGGGCAGCTTCAGGACCTGCCCAACGTGGAGCAGTCGCGGGTTATCGATCCCGTTGAGCTGCATGAGCACCTTGGCGGTCGTGCCGAACTCGCGGGCGATCGCACCGAGCGTGTCGCCGCTGCGAACCTTGTAGGTCGTCGGCGCCGCCGATGGCGACGGGGGCGCGACCGACGGTTTGGCCGGCATGGGCGTGGGCTCCACCTCCGTCGGCACGAGCGTGGGCGCCGGCCCACTGGCGACCGGCAGGTCGCTCGCCGCGGGCGCCACCGTCGGCGGTGCGCTGGCGGCGATCGAAGGCGACGGGGATGCGTCCACACCCACCTGCGCGGGGGTGAGGCTTGGGCCACCGCCAGACAGGCGCGCGACCACGATCGCCGCGAAGGCCACCGCCATCAGGGCCACGAGGCCGCTCTGGCCAGCGCCGCGTTCTGTGGAGATGGCGGGCACGCCGATCGCGAGCCGACCATGATCGAGCAGGAGAGGAGCCGTGCGAGCGACCGGTCGCACGTGTCGGTTGGGATCCTGGTTCGATCCGCGGGCGTCGCCATCGACCGTTTGGTCGGTCGCCGCCAATGCCGCCAGATAGGTGCTGCACCCGACGTGTTCGGGTGCGAGGCACAAGCGTCGCTGCTTGTCGA
>JAXDKY010000395.1:0-3211 GCA_034666885.1 Chloroflexota bacterium | reverse complement strand
GATGCCGGTCGACTCGGCGACCGCGGTCGCGAGGCCGCCTTTGAGCCCGGGGGCATCGAGGATCAGGAGCAGGGTCTCCGCGCGCCGGGCGAGCGCGGCGAGTCGATGGAGTCGATCGGCGATCCTGGCCGGCTTGTCGGTCTTGGCCAGTCGACCGCCGGGCAGGTCGAGGACGAGCATGTCGACCGACCTGCCCGCCAGCAGGCTGCCCGCGATCGACAGACCCTCATCCAGGCTGGCCGGGGTGATGACGACGAGCCACTCGAGGCGGATGCCGCGGGCGACGGCCTCGACCGGGTCGAAGCTGCGCGACAGATCGAGCCAGGCCACGACCGAACCCTGCGCCTGCGCCTCCGCCGCGACCCGCAGCGAGAGCGTCGTCCGGCCACTCGAGCCGTCGCCGCGGATCGCGACGCTGGCTGACTTGGGGAGCCCGCCCGGGCCGAGGATCGCGTCGAGCGCGGCAAAGCCGGTGTGGATGACGCGGTCGTCGCCAAGGCTCGGCTCGTAGCGGGGTTGCTGGTCTGGCGCCTCGTCCGGGAGCGCTGCGATCGCCAGCGCGCCGACGACCCGCGGAGCTGCGGCACCCCAGCGAGCCTGGAGGCCCGCGAGAGCCGCATCCACATCACCGCGAGGGGTCGCCATCGGACGCCTAGATTAGAACACTTGTTCTACTCCGACAAGACCCTCGTGCACCGCATCTATGGTTCCACCTCGGGCGGTGGGGAGGGGTCGGGCAGCGGCGCAACGAACTCCAGGACGAGCCACATCACGGCCGCTGGCAACAGATACCAGCCGCCCTCGAATGCCGTGACGATCAGGATCGGGATCACGGCAAACCCCAGGGCTCTCCGCGTACGGCGGTCGGCACCAGCCAGCGGTCGCAACCACCAGATGGCCGCCAGGATCACGAGCCACACGACCACGATCGGCCACCCGATGAAACCGCCGCCGATCATCGGGACCGCGAGTCCGACCAGGGCAAGGCTCCATGGCAGCCAGCGGATCTTCAACGGGCTTCCAGCTCCCTGGTCTGGCGCCACCGGCATGTCCATCGTTGAAACCATAGACGCTGCTCGCCTGAGACCACGCGTCGTCGGCACGTCACTCGATCGACATGACCGACGCCTACCGTCGAGCCCTACCATGCTGCCGATGCCTGTTCCCGAGCGAAGCGCCGCCGAGCGCGCGGCCATCCCTGTCGCGCCGATCCTCGTCGTCGACGATGACGCGAAGATCGTGCGGCTCGTGCGGACGTACCTGGAGCGTGACGGCTTCTCGGTCGTGACGGCCGCTGACGGGCCGGCCGCCCTCGAGGCCATCGAGACGCATCGGCCGGCGCTGGTGGTCCTCGACCTGATGCTCCCCGAGCTTGACGGGCGGGCCGTCATCCGGGCGGTGCGCCGGGATGAGGAGGCGGCCCGGACGCCGATCCTCGTGTTGTCGGCCCGGAGCTCGACGATCGATCGCATCGCCGGGCTCGAGGATGGCGCCGACGACTACCTGCCCAAGCCGTTCTCGCCGGCCGAGCTGGTGCTGCGCGTGAAGTCGATCCTGCGGCGGGCGGCACCGAGCGGGGGCGGGACGACGATCGCCGGCGTCGGCCAGGACGCCGGCTTCTCCGCAGGCATGGGCGCGGCGGCGCTGGCCGGCCCCGTACTCCGCCACGGCGACCTGACGATCGACCCCTCCCGGCACGAGGTCCGGCGCGGCGACGAGGCCATCGACCTCACCCGCGTCGAGTTCCGGCTCCTGTCCGCGATCCTCGGTGCCGACGGACGCGTCCTGTCGCGCGACCAGCTGCTCGATGCGGTCTACGGGCAGGACGCGGCGGACGTGCTCGATCGCACGATCGACGTCCACATCCGGCGGCTGCGCGACAAGCTCGACGACGACCCGGACGCCCCGCGCTACGTCCAGACGGTCCGCGGCGTCGGATACCGGGCGGCCCGGACGTGATCGTTCGAGGGATCGCCGGGCGGATCGCCCTGGCGGCGGTCGCATCGGCGGCGGTCGGGCTCGTGATCCTGGGCGTCGGTGTCGCCGTGGTCGGGGGCGACGTGTTCACCGCGCTGATGATCGAGGCCGGCGTCTCGGCCGAGCACGCTCGGCGGATGTACGACGACTCGGTCACGACGGTCGTCATCGCCGCATCCGCGCTGGCGGTCCTTGCCAGTGTCGGGCTGGCGATCGTGTTCGCCCGGATGCTCGCGAAGCCGCTGGCCGAGATCGGTGGCGCGGCTCGGCGGATCGCCGATGGCGACTATGCGGCCAGGGTTCCCCGCGAGGGACCGGAGGAGGTGGCCAGCCTCGCCGATTCGTTCAACCAGATGGCCGCCTCGCTCGAGCGGCAGGAACAGATGCGGCGCGACTTCATCGCCAATGCCGCGCACGAGTTGCGCACGCCGCTGACCAACCTGCAGGGCTACCTCGAGGCGCTGCGCGACGGCGTCATCGTGGCCGACCAGGCCACCTACGCCTCCCTCCACGAAGAAGCCGATCGATTGGTCCGGCTGTCGCGCTCGCTCGATGCGCTCGCCGAGGGCGATGCCGGCACGAGTCCCGCCACGGCGGTGGAGCTCGATCTCGCCGCGGCGGTCCGATCGGCGATCGACCTCGCGGCGCCGTCGATCGAACGTGCCGAACTCACGCTTCAGACCGACGTGCCGGCCACCCTGCCGGCTCGAGCCGATCCCGACCGGCTTGCCCAGGTGCTCGCCAACCTGTTGTCGAACGCCGTTCGCTACACGCCGGCCGGCGGCTCGATCACCGTCCGGGCGGAACGTCGACCCGACGACCTCCTCGTGTCGGTGGCGAACACCGGGGAAGGCATCCCACCCGAGGACCTCGATCGCGTCTTCGAGCGCTTCTACCGGGTCGAGAAGTCGCGCGACCGCGCGCGTGGTGGCGCGGGCATCGGCCTCGCGATCGTGAAGCAGCTCATCGAGAGCAGCGGCGGCCGGGTCGGGGCCGAATCGCGCGACGGCACGACTCGATTCTGGTTCAGCCTGCCGGCCTGAGGGCGCGGGCTAGGGTAGCCCGATCGCGATCATCCCCGCGAGCACGCCGCCCAGCCCCAGCCACTGGATCGGCTTGAGGCGCTCGCCGAGAAACGCCACGGCAACGACGATCGTGACGGCCGGCCCGAAGGACGAGGCGAGGCCGACCAGCCACGTATCGGCGACCTCCAGCCCATAGGCGAAGGACATCA
>JAXDKY010000394.1:0-4553 GCA_034666885.1 Chloroflexota bacterium | reverse complement strand
CTGGACGTCGCCGGTCCTCATCCTGACCCTCGCTGTCGCCGCCACGTCCCTGATCGCGGCCGTCGTGATCGAGCGCCGGCAGGCCGATCCCCTGATCGACCTCGGCCAGCTAGTTTCGCGGCGGCTCGGCGTGCCGCTGGCGAGCTTCCTGTTCAGCATCATCGCCCTGTTCGCGGTGGGCTTCCTCCTGCCGTTCTATCTCGAGGAGTTGCGCGGGCTCACGCCCCTCGACGCCGGCCTCCTGCTGACTCCGTACTCCTTGGGCCTGGCGGTCGCGTCTCCGATCTCCGGCCGATTGGCGGACCGGGGCCATGCCCGGTGGCTCGGATCACTTGGTCTCGGGCTGGCGGCGGTCGGACTCGGTCTCCTGGCCCAGGTCGGCGTCGGCACGCCGCTCTCGGAGATCGCCTTCTGGCTTGCGCTGTCGGGCATCGGCCAGGGCCTGTTCCTCTCGCCGAACACGAGTGCGGTCATGAGTGCCCTGCCAGCCGATCAGAGCGGCATCGCATCCGGCCTGATCGCCACGACGCGGGTGGTCGGCCAGGCCCTCTCGGTCGCGATCGCCGGTGCCATCTTCATCGGTCTCGGCGGGGCGGCTGCCGGCGCCACGTTGGTGGCCATCGGAGCATCCGGTTCGGCGCAGGACGCGGCATTGCAGGGCACGTTCGTCACCGCGATGCATGCCGCCCTCCTCGTCAGCGGGTTCCTGGCGGCAGCAGGGGCGGTCCTGGGCCTGGCGAAGGCTCGTCCGCGACCGGTCGGATCTGCGCGGTCGGAGCCAGCGGGCCACAGCCAGGAGCTGACGAAGGTCGCGTGAACGCCCGCTGATCGCGGCGTGAACATCCGGGCCGCCGCTCGTCGTGACGGCGAGCTCGGACGCCCATCACGGCTCCGGGTTCGCGCCCATATTCCGCGGACTGGGCTCGTTCAACCGAACACGGCGCCGCGCGCTCCTCGCGAAGCCCTGGGGCGCTAACGGTCATCGACTACGGGCGGATCGCCACCTTCAGCACGCCGTCGCGGCGATCGCTGAACAGGTCATTTCGTTAAGCGGATCGATGTGCCGGCGAGTCGTCTTGCGGGTCATCGGGCAGCGCGGTCGTCGTGCCCGCTTTGAGCGTGCTCGCGATGTGCGTTGCCCAGGCTTCGATGTCGTCCCACGAGCGATAGTCACCCTCCGTCGCCCCGGTCATTTGGACGAGGACCTTCTCTCCGAAGCCAAGCTCACCCTTGTCGAGCCGTCCGCCGAAGATCCGATGTTCGAGCCCACCGGACTGCTCCAGCATCGGGGCGACATCGACCGGCGATCCTTCGGGCTTGAGTGGGAACCCGACCGGACCCGTCGAGAAGAGCCAGACGGGGCGAGCGCGCATCTGCGCCGACGTTCGCTCTACGAGGTCTTTGGCGGGCTTCAGCCAATGGCCCGCGTAGACCGCCGAGCCCAGCACGACGCCGTCGTAGGCATTGAGGTGGCCGACGATCTCGGGTCTCTGCTCATCGACGTCGATGCCGGCACGTGCCAGCGCTGTCGCGATCGCATGTGCGACTTCCGCTGTCCCGCCGTGGCGGGACGCGGCCGATACCAGGATCCGCATCAGTGAAACTCCTTTGGTCCATTTGATCGCGCCAGCGCCCGCGCGGCGAGGGCCGACCGACCCTGCTCGGCGTGCCAAGCGGCCTGTTCTGCCGCCGCATCGGTGTCCCGCGATGTACCCACTCACGAGGGGGTCCTGAACCTGCGGGCGTACTATCGACCGAAGCCGATCATGGGACGCTATCGGCGTGTGCGATTCCGCACTATCCGTTCATCGGCAGGAGGTAGCCATGGGCATCATCGCGTGGATCGTCTTGGGTGCCATCGCAGGCTGGATCACCAACATGATCATGGGCGGCAAGGAAGGCGTCATCGCCACGATCATCCTTGGCATCATCGGTGCGGTCGTCGGGGGCTGGCTCGCCGGCACGGTCCTCAAGGTGGCCGACGTGACGGGCATCAATATCGAGAGCATCGTCGTCTCCGTGGTCGGCGCGGTCATCGTGGTCGCGATCTACCGAGCGGTGACGGGTCGACGAACCGCCGTCTGACGCCTCGGATCGGCGGCGCCGACCGCCCGGAGGGCCTGGTGGACGACTATCCCCGCTTCGACCTTGGCGGCCGCGTCGCGCTCGTGACGGGCGCATCGCGCGGCCTCGGGCGAGCCATCTCGCTCGCCCTCGCGAATGCCGGCGCGGATGTGGCGCTGGGCCTCCATGACGCGGCCGGGGAGAGCCCCATCGCCGAGATCGAGGCCATGGGTCGGCGGGCGCTCCCGGTCCAGATGGACATGCTCGATCTCGGGCAGATCGGCGCGGCCGTCGAGGAGGTCGTCCGCCACTTCGGCCACCTCGACATCCTCGTCAACAACGCCGGCGTCAGCCCCGTGGATGCGGCCGAGAACGTCACCGAGGCCAACTTCGACTACACGATCGGCGTGAACGTCAAGGGCCTCTTCTTCGCGAGTCAGGCGGCCGGCCGGGTCATGATCGAGCAGGGGTTCGGGCGGATCATCAGCCTCAGCTCGCAGGCGGGCTTCGTGGCCTTGCCGACCGAGTCGGTCTACTGCATGTCCAAGGCCGCCGTCGCCCACCTGACGAAGTGCCTGGCGGTCGAATGGGGGGTCCACGGGATCACGGTGAATGCCGTCGCCCCGACGTTCATCCGCACGCCAGGCACCGCCCGCGCCCTGGCCGATCCAGCCTTCGAAGCCGAGACGGTCGAGCGGATCGCTGGGCTCCACCGCGTCGGCGAGCCCATGGAGGTCGCCGGCGCCATCGTCTTCCTGGCATCGCCGGCGGCGTCACTGATCACGGGCCACACCGTCCTCATCGATGGGGGCTGGACGGCCCGTTGACGACCCCCACGGGTAGAATGAGCCGGCGCCGCGTCCCCAGCCCGGCGGCGTTCCATGTGGGAGGGTTTCCATCGTGAGTCCAACCGGTAAGCGCGGGTTCAAGCAGCGCCGTTGGCAGGGCATCGCGGTCGCCGTCGCCATCGCCGCACTGCTCGTTCCGGCCGCAGGCACGCAGGCGGCGAGGCCCCCCGGCACGCCCCCCGGCGATGTCGACGTCCAGCTCCTGGCGATCAACGACTTTCATGGGAATCTGAAACCACCCACCGGATCCTCGGGATTTGTCGGTACGACCCTGGCGGGCGGCGTCGAGTACCTGGCTACGCACATCAAGGCCCTCGAAGCGACGAATCCTGATCGGACGCTCGAGGTTGCGGCCGGCGACCTGATCGGCGCCAGCCCGTTGATCTCGGCAGCGTTCCACGACGAGCCGACGATCGAGGCCATGAACGCCGTCGGTCTCGACATCTCGGCCGTCGGCAATCACGAGTTCGACGAGGGCGTCGACGAGCTGCTGCGCATCCAGAACGGCGGCTGTCACCCGATCGATGGTTGCCAGGACGGCGACGGCTATGACGGAGCGGGCTTCCAGTACCTGGCCGCCAACGTCGTGTACAAGTCCAACGGCAAGCCCATCTTCCCGGCCTACAAGATCCGCAGCCTTGGCGGTGCCAAGATCGGCTTCATCGGGCTGACCCTCGAAGGCACGCCGGACATCGTCAGCGCCAACGGCATCCAGACCGTCAACTTCCTCGATGAGGCGGACACGATCAACGCGGCGACCCAGGAGCTCAAGGCCAAGGGCGTCCACACGATCGTCGTGTTGCTGCACGAGGGTGGCGCACAGAGCGTCGGGCTCAACACGACCAGCATCAACACCTGCACGGGCATGTCGGGCGCGATCCTCGACATCGTCGCCCACCTCGACGACGAGGTGGACATGGTCCTGAGCGGCCACACCCACACGGCGTACAACTGCGTGCTGCCGAACGCTGCGGCCAGGCCCATCCCGGTGACCAGCGGGGCCTCGTTCGGCCGCCTGGTGACCGACGTCGACCTGACGATCAACCGAGCGTCCGACCAGCCGACGCAGATCAGGGTCAACAACGTGGTCGTGACACGGAACGTGGCGGCGGATCCAGCAGAGTCGACGTTCATCGCCAAGTACGACACGGCCATCGCGCCGATCGCCAATCAGATCGTCGGCTCGATCACGGCAGACATCACGCGGACGAACAACGCGGCCGGCGAGTCGGCCCTGGGCGATGTCATCGGCGACGCGCAGCTGGCTTACACCCAGTCTGCCGGTAGCCAGTTCGCGTTCATGAACCCCGGCGGGATCCGCGCCGATCTTGTCTATAGCCAGGTCAGCGGCGGCGAGGCCGCCGGACAAGTGACCTACGGCGAGGCCTTCACGGTGCAGCCATTCAACAACCTGGTCGTGACCCAGAGCTTGACCGGTGCGCAGATCAAGACGGCCCTCGAGCAGTCGTTCATCGGTTGCCTGGGCAGAACCCAGGGCACGGTCATCCTGCAGGTGTCCGCTGGGTTCAGTTACGCCTATAACACGGCGCTGGGGTGTGGCAGCCGGATCACCGCCATCAATGTCAATGGCAATCCCATCGATCCAGCCGCCACCTACAAGGTGGCGATGAACAACTTCCT
>JAXDKY010000393.1:0-3172 GCA_034666885.1 Chloroflexota bacterium | reverse complement strand
GGCCCTGCCCGGTGGTGCTGTCAGCCACGTTGCAACCCACGGACGACCCAGCGGGACGCGGTGTACCCTCTCCCCCTCTCACCACCCGCACGCACTCGAGGGAAGACCCGATGTCCCGGACCGTCCGCGGCGCGCTCGTCCAGGCCAGCTGGACCGGCGACAAGGAATCGATGATCCAGAAGCACGAGGAGCGGGCGCACGAGGCGGCCAAGCAGGGCGCGCAGTTCATCCTCTTCCAGGAGCTCTTCTACGGGCCGTACTTCTGCCAGGTGCAGGACGCTCAGTACTACAGCTACACCGAGCTCATCCCGGACGGCCCGACGACGAAGCGCATGCAGGACCTCGCCAAGCAGACCGGCCTGGTCGTCGTCGCGCCGATGTACGAGGAGGACGCCAAGGCCTCGGGCATCTACTACAACACCGCCGCCGTGATCGACTCCGACGGGAAGTACCTCGGCAAGTACCGCAAGACCCACATCCCCGACGTGAAGGGCTTCTGGGAGAAGTTCTACTTCCGCCCCGGCAACCTTGGCTACCCCGTGTTCGAGACCGCGGTCGGCAAGATCGGCGTGTACATCTGCTACGACCGCCACTTCCCGGAGGGCGCCCGGGCCCTGGGCCTCAACGGCGCGGAGATCGTGCTCATCCCCTCGGCCACGTCCCGTGGGCTCAGCGAGTACCTGTGGCGCATCGAGCAGCCGAGCCACGCGGTCGCCAACGGCTACTACGTCGGCACGATCAACCGGGTCGGCATCGAGAAGGACCTCGGCGACGACGACTTCTACGGGCAGAGTTACTTCGTCGATCCGCGCGGCCAGTTCGTCGGGGACGTGGCGTCGGCACACGACGAGGAGCTCGTCGTGCGGGACCTCGATCTCGACAAGATCCAGGAGGTCCGCAACACGTGGCAGTTCTACCGTGACCGCCGGCCGGACGCCTACGCCGACCTGGTCGCGCCCTGACGCTGCGTGAAATGAACCTTCGACCCGTTCGGAGGGTATAGAAGTAGCGGCGCAGCTCGACCGTCCGGAGGAGGCACGGTGGGGCTGCGTTTTTCCTTGGGCGCCGGCCGCGAACGCCAGCTTCGGGCGGAGCGGGTCCGATGTACCCTCCCGTTCTCATGCAGTTCGGATTCACCCTCAAACCCGAGCACACGCTAGAGCGCACCCTCGCCCTGACGCGGCAGGCGGAGGCCGCCGGGTTCGAGTACGGCTGGCTCTTCGACAGCCACGTCCTGTGGCGCGACCCCTATCCCCTGCTGACGCTCATGGCCGGCGTGACCGAGCGGATGCGCCTCGGGACGTGCGTCACGAACCCGGGCACCCGCGAACCCACCGTCACGGCCTCGTCGCTGGCGACCCTGGATGAGGTCTCCGACGGGCGCATGGATCTCGGTATCGGGCGCGGCGATTCGGCGCGCCGGGTGCTCGGCAAGCCGCCGATCACGCTCGCCAACACGGAGGAGGCCATCCGGGTCATCCGCGCGCTGGTGGCCGGCGAGACGATCGCGTACGAAGGCACCGACCTCCACTTCCCGTGGACGCGCGGCTGGACGCTACCCGTCTGGGTCGCCGGCTACGGTCCGATGGCGCTCGCGATGACCGGGCGCGTGGCCGATGGGCTGATCCTCCAGCTTGGGGACCCGGACCTCATCCGCTGGTTCGTCGGCCAGGTCCGCGAGGCCGCGACGGCAGCCGGCCGCGACCCGTCCAGCATCAAGGTCCAGGCGGCTGCCCCGGCGCACGTCGCCTCGCGCGACGTCGGCCGCGAGCGGACGCGCTGGTTCCCGGCCCTGGTGTCCAACCACGTGGTCGATCTCGTGAACAAGTACCCGCGCGAGCAGCTGCCCGAGGCGCTGACCGGCTACATCAGCGATCGCGAGGGCTACGACTACACGCACCACGCCGAAGTCGGCTCCTCGAACGCGGCCTTCGTCGGCGACGAGGTGACCGATCGATTCGCGGTCCTGGGCAGCGCCGACGAGCACGTCGCCAAGCTGCGCGAGCTCGCCGACGCCGGCGGCGACCAGTTCAACCTCTACCTCATGAACGGCGACGAGGAGGCCCAGCTCGAGGCTTACGGACGGGACGTCATCCCTGCGTTCCGCGGGTAGGGCGCGATAGCCCTTTCCGCCCGGGGCTCGCGGGCGCTGGCTGGCCCCATCGTCAGGCTGGTCAAGGGGACCCGGCGCGCGCACGATGGCCTGGATCGCGCGGGCCGCCCGCCCCGCGCCCGAAGGCGCTCCGTCCGCGCCCAGGAGTTGTATCGATGAACGTGCTCCGGCGGTCCCATGACCCGTTCTGGGACCTCGAGGGTCGCGGCGCCAAGCGGCATCGCATCCGGATCAAGGTCGAATCGGACATCGCGTTCGCGCTCGCCGTCGTCGCCTGCGGGCTGACCGCCGCGTCGTGGTTGCGGATCCTCGTTCCGGTCATCCTCGCGAAGTTCGGCCTCGCCTGACCCTTCCGACCGGCCGCTCGCCCATCGCCTACCATCTGCCTCCTGACCGACCCGCTGACTGGCGCCCAGGAGGCATCGATGCGCACGCTCATCGCCAACGGCACGATCGTCACGGCTGAGGGCTCCCAGGCAGCCGATGTGCTCATCGACGGTGAGACCATCGTGGCGATCGGCGCTGGCCTGGCGGGCGCGGGCATGACGGCCGACGAAACCATCGACGCCAGGGGCAAGTACGTCATCCCGGGCGCCATCGACGTCCACACGCACATGGAGCTGCCGTTCGGCGGCACCTTCGCCAAGGACACCTTCGAGACCGGGACGCGCGCGGCGGCGTTCGGTGGCACCACGACCGTCGTGGACTTCGCGGTGCAGTCACGGGGCGCATCGCTGCGCGAGGGCCTGGACGCGTGGCACGCCAAGGCCGAAGGCAACGCCGTCGCGGACTACGGCTTCCACATGATCATGAGCGACGTCAACGACGGGACGCTCGCCGAGATGGACACCCTGGTTGCCGAGGGCGTGCCGGACTTCAAGCTCTTCACGGCCTATCCGGGCGTGTTCTACAGCGACGACGGGGCGATCTTTCGGGCCATGCAGCAGACCGCCAAGAACGGCGGCCTGATCATGATGCACGCCGAGAACGGGATGGCCATCGACGTCGTCGCGGAGCAGACCGTCGCCGCCGGCACGACCGACCCGATCGGCCACGGGC